>JAHDHB010000293.1 GCA_020631545.1 Saprospiraceae bacterium
AGTAAAGGTATTACCTCCATCCGTTGATTTAAAAATACTTCCTTGGCTATTATCTCGAACAAGACAATAAATAATATCCGGATTCACTCTAGAAATTTCAAATTCCAAAACTCGACTGGTAGCAGAGAATGTATATAAAACATTAAAACTCAAACCTTCATCCGTTGATTTATAGAAAAAATTATCTCTCCCCATGTACATATGATCGGAGTAGCGCGGGTCATGCTCTATTTCACTAGAATTCAATGTGGAATAACTTTCATTTGGATAAATAGCAATTTTTGGAAAACTGGTAGCTATTTGGTCTAGCGCATCAGGTGTAACCTTCGAACTAATATCAGAATAATACGATCTTCGGTTATCTAATGGATTAATGTATCCTGTAGATGCTTCCGCACCACCCAAAAATAAGGTATTGCCAAAACCATAGTTTTCATGATAAACAGCATCGCCATTGTGGTAACGCCCACCTGTCCAAGTATCTTCATTCCATCCATGACTAAAACCCCAGTAGGTACTAGCGGCAATTCCTGTTTGGCGGATTTCCGTCGTGGCATATTCATCATTCGAGTAGTTAATTCCTCCATCGGAAGCAATCCAAACATCATTACCAACTACGTTAATATCCTGTACATCAGCGTGCATGGGCAAGCTCCTTGTTCCTCGAAAATATTCTAGGTTGGCGCCTCTATTCCCTGATTCGATATCCCAAATGGTTCCAATCCAAAGTTTATCCGCATTCTTATGCGAAACATCCATATCAAAATTATACCATCCTTGGTGGTAGCCGCTGCTATAGCCTGCTGGATACCAATTGGTATTCATATCATTACCCGAAACATAAGGCCCACCATCAATGCCGTCCGCATTCACCCAATTTTCTGCACCATCTAGGCTATAATAAACGCCAATCCATCCATTGTCCCCTGCTTTACTCTCCCCTATCAAACAAGTATAGACCCGATTCGTATCCAGTGGCGTAAGCCCTATTTTACAGCCAATATCTCTAGCATTAGCAAGGTCTGTAGGGGTATACCAACCATTCGTTTTCAATGCCCATGTTGTGCCTCCATCCATTGACTTGTAGATCTCTGCTCTAGCATTCGTTGCATTATTGACAGACAAGTACATCGTATTTGGATTCAGCGGGTTAGCTTCTATATCCCAGCATTTTTGGGCTAGAATATTCGACCAAGAAGTACCGTCATTATCGCTGAAATAAAGGCCATTTGCGGTAGCAGCAAACACTTTGTTTGGAGATGTTTTATCGATGCAAAACTGTTCTACTTTAGCGCCCATATTGTAATTCAGTGTCCAAGATATTCCACCATCAAGCGTTTTGTAAATATCATTTCCAGTCGATAAATAAACAATATCAGGGTTTTGAGGATGCACTTTTATATCATGTCCATTGGTGAAAGGCTCATCCAGAGTCATCAAAAGCCAGTTTCGACCATGATCGGTGGATTTAAAAATCCCTGCTCCTTCTGCTGCTGCATATAAGATGGTACTATCAGAAGGAGCAATCCCCATCGCAAAGATGTTGACTTGTGTTGGTCGCAAGGAAAGGGAACCATCATTGGTATAGGTATTATGTGGTCCAGAATTTATCCAAAGGGCATTGTTTTGTTTTCCATTTACGACTTCGCGGCTGGCTTTCATTTTAGCCCAATGATTTGCTCGTTCTTCTACAGAAGGTTGATAGATAAAGCCTTGTGGTGTAAGGTAATCTTTGGTTATACGCACCCAATGCTTGTAGTTTTGGGTATGAATATTCTTCTTAAACGGATGTTCTCTGTAGTAGTCATGATAAGCATCGACTACTTCTTCGAGGTTACAATTTTCGGCATACATCATTTGCACCCAAGCGGGCTCATCTCCTGAAAGTCGAGGCATGACTTTAAAAAAATCGGGATGGTTTTGTGCATTAAGTGTAAGCGCACTAAGTACGATAAATAGCAAAATCACATTCCATTTGAAAGGAATACAATAAAAAAAGCGTTGGGTTTTTAACATTAATTCAAGGAGTTTAGGTGTAAAGATGCAATTTAGTATTTTTTCAGAAACTTAGCTCCTAATAAATATAGTAATTGTTACTAGGTAAACGTAATATCTTCGAAAAAAAAATCATGACAACCTACTTTCTACTAAGGTATTTCTCTTTGATTTTCAAAAACAAGGAAGGACAATGAGTTTTTTCATCCTATATTTTAAGTCTTAACCAAGCCCAAGAACATAAAAAGTACCAAGCATCATTGTGACATTCTTAGTTTCTTAAAAGTTGAGTTCTGCGCAAAAATAACAGCAGTAGCGTTTAAACCTTCATCGTTAGAGACGTTCTGACGGTCTACTCGTAATTCGTATCCCGATAGCTATTGCGGAGCATTCGTAATTTAGCAGCTTTGCTGCGTTAGGTAGATACTTTTTTGTATTTTGTCCGTATGGAGTACTTAAAAAAGAAGAGAAAGCTACCCTTCAACCCTCAACTCCCCTGCCTGCACTCTACTCTGCAAGCCAGCGAATAAAAGTAATTTAAACTCCTTCGCATTGATATTCGCATCTCCTGTAAAACCAGCGCGGAAATCAGTCATATGTGTTGTACCTGAAAAGACTCGAATAACATCAAGGATACGCAGCGGATCTACCTCTTCTCCTTTTCTTACTACAGATATTTTAATCGGAATAGGCGTTTGATGCCCTAAGTAAAACATGTGAATTCCTTCTTCTGCACAAAATAAATCAAAAATGGAATAACCAGCTACCTCAATGGTGCCCAACTTCTTATGGACTTCAAACTCTAGATCTAAATCTTTTAGGACTTCCTCATACCGCTCTAATAAAAATTCGATTTGCTCTTTCCCAAAATTGGTGATACAGGACTCAAACCTGAGTTCTATTTCTTCTTTATAGCCTTTCAAGAAACCATCATCAATAAATAGTTTCAACAATTCTAAGTCAAGAAAATCATTTAAAAACCGACTTTGTAATTGGTCGAAGTGAGCAGTTCCATAGCGATACGTGTCTTGAAGTTGCTCCAAGCCTTCTTGCTGGAAATACTTATCTTGTTGCATCTTTTTCAAGGCTCTATCGCCTCCTGACTCTGTACGGGAAATCAAACTTGAAAGCTTTACGCGTTTTAGTCGCAAAGGCAATACAGGGGTATCTATAATTTCATGACCAAACCCCAACAGTTGTTCCGTCAATACATCCTGAAACTCCGAGAGTTGCTTCGCAAAAGCATAATAATCAACAACCTGATTATCAATATTTCCTGTATCTATGATATAACCACCATCGTCTTCGTTGTCTGCTTCCAATTGCTTTCTTAGCCGATTCAACTCATTGAGTAAGCTCCGATAATACCGCTTCCCATGTTTTTCCGCAGGAATATCAGGTAACCATTTATCCGCTAATGATTTTACAAATTCTAGAGGAACAATTTTAGGGTATAAACGATTATCTTTCAGTAAAATTTCGAAGATAATAGGTCGATCACTGTAGGTCGAAATTAACTGGTCGGCAGAAAGCGTTGTCAAATCACGTTCTATTTGGCGTTTCAAGGCACGACCTCCCATCCGACTATCAAAACCACGACGGGCTACCCACTCCAAGGCTGGAGCACTGATATTCAGGATTGTAGTACGCCGTACAAAGCCATCTCTACTTAGCAACTCCTTGATTTGTAATTGAGCAATATTGAGAATATGATCAATTTCTAAAGGATTAAAGATGACAATACGATTGATTCGATTGACAAATTCTGGGCGAAAATTCTTTTCAACAGCTTTCCTATAAATGGCTGCTTCTTCTTGTAAGGAAGTGTTGAAACCCAACTGCCTAGCAGCAGCACGCGCCCCAACATTGGACGTCATAATGATCACCGTATTCGAAAAATCAACCGTCCTTCCCATGCTATCGGTCAAGCGCCCATCATCCAATACTTGCAACAAGAGATCATGAATCTTTGAATGCGCTTTTTCTATCTCATCGAAAAGAATGATACCGAAAGGTTTATAGCGTACTTGACCCGTCAGATGGCCTTCCGGATTATTGCTATCTCCTATCAATCGATGAATGGCGTATTCATCAATATATTCATTCATATCAAAGCGAAGCAAGTGGTCTTCCCCGCCCATCAAATACTTGCATAACACTTTGGCAGCCTGTGTTTTCCCTACACCCGTTGGGCCAATAAAGAGAAAAGATCCTAGAGGCTTTCCAGGATTATTCATCTTGGCCTTAATGACATGGATCACATCGGTCAAACAATCCACAGCTTCAGCCTGCCCCACAAGATTTTGCGCAATGGTTTCTCTTACCTCATTTTCTTGAAAGACATACGTTTCATCAAAAATTTCTTGGTGTAAACCACTTAATGCTTCAAATTCATCACGTACTTCGCCAGCATCAATCGTTCTAAACTTATATTTAATGGCCAATTTTCGCAGCATCTTCATAACGCTTCCCGGCAAGGCTTTTCGTCGAAGATAATTCCGCTGTATATTGAATAACTGGCAAATAGCCATGGTAGAAATTTGACATCCAAATTCAGGTTCTAGTAGTTTACGCTGCTCGACCACCATCTTCACGGAAGTTTCCACATCGGGTTCTAGAACACGAACAACTTGAAAAAGATCAGCAAATCGACTATCTTTTTCTTGAAGCACTTTCCACTCATCGGGCGTTGCAAGAATAATGAATTGAAAGAGTCGTTTTTCTAAGAAAGGCTTTAGTACATCATTGAGCGTCATGCTATTTTGAGCAGATTTCCCAATACGCATCATCGCCACAGGATTATCAATAACGATTTTATCGGTTTCTTTGCCAAACTTAGTACGTCGATCTCGGACAAACCGCAAAATAGATTCAAAGCGTTTTTGCCACATTCCTACGATGCTCATACCTGAGATGATGCGCGTAGGATCGATATACCACATCCGTTCTAAACGTTCAAACTTGGTATTTTCGTGTTTTTCACGGTATCGCCAAACAATCTCATTAAGCACACTACGCTTACCAGTCCCCTCCTCCCCTACTAGGACGATAGGTGTATTTTCATTTTGATAAATGATATTATAAACACGGTCAACCAATTCTTCCCGATAATAAGCTCTACGCAAATCATTAGGATACAACTCATTGAGGTCTTGGCCTACTTTTTCTATTTCTTCTTCGCCCTCAAAATCCCCACCACGCCCCACCATGCTAAAGATGAAATCCATTGGATTTTCTTCAAAAGCAAACGTTGTTGTTTTTAGATTTACCGTAAATTTTGTGTTGACCACGAATTCACCCTTAATGGCCGTATAGTCCTCGATTTCAATTTCTACGCCCGTTTTCCGCTTCTCTTCCTTGCTCATTTTCCTACGCTTCTCCTCCTTTATCAACCTTCGTATAACATCCTTCGCTTGTTCCTTTATATTATACTTGCCGCGCTCATCAGGCGTAGCCATAAACATATAATTTCCAAAGCCTGGCAAGCAAATAAAGCAGCACCCTTTTAGAAAAAAATGAACAACGGTAAACTCCGCAGAAATAAACTGTTTACTAACGGTAAATTCTAGTTTGTAGATTTTATGTTTATACTGAGGATTGAATCGAAACCAAGCAATTTCATCCAGGCTCTCACGAGTTAACTCTTTGCCTTTCAAGTATCGACGAACTTCCCCCTGAAATTTATTCATAGCTTGGTCAAAACGACGATGATGAGCAACCGGATAGGTTTTGAACAAGGGTCTTAGGTAATAGACCTGCTGTTCGCCTAAGTTGACGTGCTGAACAAAAATGGGAAGCTCGAAAGTTACGTAACTCATGTCTTTGCCTAGTTAGGGAGAAATATTTTTCGGTATTATCGCTTGAAAAAGACAAAAAACGTAAGCTGGAAGCCACTCCGATTTTACGCTACTTCGTAATTCTTGACTTTTTCCTACGATAATTGGTTTCACAAACGATTAAGGATGCTTAGAAATCGATAACGTATTCCAAAATTGCCTAGCAATATACTTCTAATTCTTATGGAATTGTAAAATCTGGTGATTTTTTTGACCTCCTCAAAAAAATAAATTCGTGAATCTTTACTAGCATGGCCATTTCATGCCCTTCTCGGCACTTAGGAATAGCTAGCATTTTTTTAGCACGACTGTGCATACCTTAAGAATATTCATCAAAAAGTCAACAATATTAACTCTTCTTTTACAAGCAACTACAGGCATCAAATATATCCAAACATCACTCATATATCTTTCGATCACATACATGAGCATACATCAAACTAACTTACCTTTAAGTCTAGGACACTTCACTAAAACACACTGTAGATTTACACAAATACGTATTTCACTACAAAAAAAAACCTAGTGATTCAACTCAAGAAAAAACAAAATAACAACCTATTTATCATATAATTAAATAAGAAAAAACACAAAACACTGGCGTATTTTTAAATAATATTTAGGAAAAAAGTACAACTTTCGTCAAACATTTGACAAAATAGGCTGTTAGTAGTGCATGTTTGATCAAACGATATATCATTTACTGAACCAATTTAACTATACTTACTAATGAAAAGAGCATTTCTTTTTCTTCTGTTTACCTCAATGATTTGTTTGACTTCATGTGATGATGAGCCGACTGGCTGTCTAGCTGTCACAACAGATTCAGATGCCAATTTGACTCAATTCCTAGGACTTTGGTACGAAATTGCCAGCTTCCCCTTGTTTTTTAATGCTGGATGTTCTTGTACAACAGCAGAATACACCCTAGCGCCTAATGGTGCAGGAGTAACGGTAAATAATAACTGCCAATTATTTGGTGCGCCAAATGGTATCCAAGGCATTGCTACTCAACCCGATCCGAATGATTTTAGCAAATTAAAAGTGCAGTTTCCTACGTCTCCTTCTGCTGGCGACTATTGGATTTTGGAATTTGCCTCTGATGCTTCTTACATGCTAGTAGGAAATCCAGCAAAAGATAATCTATATATATTGTCACGTACTTCGACCTTAGATCAAACGATTTATGATGATTTAGTAAAAATCGCAGAAGATATGTGTTTCGATGTTAGCAACTTGCAGCTAACTGACCAAAGTAATTGTAATTAGAGGTTATATATTGGAGTGTTTGGCATATCGCTAAATGCTCCATTCTTTTATTCTCCTCCTAACTCAAAGCACACCGGCTTATTCACGAGTCCTAATCTAGAGTTAATATTAGAAGCATTAATAAATGTTGTTTCATTTATGGCTCGTTGGCCATAGCTGGCGTGTACATGACCAAAGACGTGAAATTTTGGTCTGATTCTAGGTATTTTTTTATGCAATTCTTCACAGCCTATTGATTTACCATAAGTTGTCCTATCCAAAATTCCTTTAGGTGGGGTATGCGTTATTAAGACATCAATCTTATTGGGCATTAAATCCCAATGAGCCTTCATTCCTGGGCCTCGTTCTCGACCAAAAGCCCAACCAATCAAATCCGGTTGAACAGGAGAGCCCCAAAATTTTACCCCTTTTATTTCAATACCGCTATCTTCCAAGTAAATAATGCTTGGTGGTATTAGTTCTTGAAATTCATTTGGGTGTTCGGCTGCAAAAAAGTCATGATTTCCAGCAATTAAAATCTTGTATTCAAAATCTAAGGACTTAAACCAATCCAAAAAATCAACTAATTTATCACTACTCCCATAATGACAAAAATCACCTCCATGGATGAGCACATCTCCCTCCGGTACCTTTAGCTTACGATGTAAACCATGTGTATCCGAAATAGCTACAAATTTCATGTTTCTTATTAACTTTATAATGGTTCTTGAGTGAACTCTTCTCTAATTTTGATATGGATCGTTTATGATGGTGAACTATAATTTCGTCACAAGGAATTTAGCTTTCTAAAAAAATAGCTCTTGCCCCATTTCCTATGGCAAACACCTCTCTCCCCTTTGCAAATATTCTACTTGCAAATTATCATAAATATTGACCAATAAGGGAATAGGTATCTAACCGCAAAAGGTCTTTGTTTGCCTATTTAGCGCTTGTAAATACTTCTATTTTCACTTCATAGCATCTGGCTTGCAGAAGGTTAGAAGACAAGTTTTTATCAACTACAACTATGGCTTATCCATTAACATACATCAAGGCTTTGCTTTTCAATTCTAGTGCTACCTCAAGTAAAAAGGGAGGCAAAAAATACAGTTTTCATTCGAAGAATGGTGCTTCCATAGGTTGATAAATACCGTTTAAAGTTAAGTTATTTTTCACAGAAAAGGTATGATTTTTCAGTCTTCTACT
>JAHDHB010000294.1 GCA_020631545.1 Saprospiraceae bacterium
AGCCTTGGGTTCCTAGCGTTAAACTTCTTGTGAAATTTTCACGTAAAAAATATTCTATGCTTGTTTTTGCTTGACAAAGAAAAAAAACAACTGTATTTTTGTGGAAAATTCACGCAATGCTTATAAGAATTGTACTTGAAAACGTTTATTCTTTTGGAGAAAGGAAAGAATTCAACATGCTTCCACTACCTAGGTATCGAAGGTTGAATGATCACAAGTATGCCTTAGATAGTTTTTCATTATTAAAACAGGCCGCTATCTATGGAGCAAACGGTGCTGGAAAATCCAATTTAATCAAGTCTTTGGCTTTAATTAAGTCCATAGCCTTAAATGGAGATTTGCCTATTTCTTTGTTCAAAACCTGTTTTAAACTACAAGAAGAAGCGACTCAAAAAACTCAAATCTTCTGCATTGAATTCATTCAACGAAAAACCCCTTTGTATTATGCTTTGGCAATCAAGGAAAGTGTAATCATAAAGGAAGAATTATATCGCTCGGGGCTTGGCAAAAAAGCGGATCATTTAATATTCGAAAGGACAACCAATGAAAAGGGCAAAACATCGGTTTCCTTTTTAGGAGATTTTGAGGCAGATCCTGAAGGAAAAGTCCTTAAGGGTATCATTGAGAAAAACCTTAGCCATCCAAAACGTTCTTTGCTTGCCTTACTTGCTAGTCTTAATAATGAACATTTAACACTAACGAAGACAGCCTTGGAGTGGTTCAAAGATTCACTACAAATAATTATGCCCGACTCTACACCTAGTGCTTTATCACACAGGATAGATAACGAGCTGAATTTTAAGCAATACGCCGAAGACATTATGCGGTCTTTTCATCTTGGTATTACCCATCTAAAGGCTGACAGGAAAAATATCAAGGAATTTTATAGCGAAAAAGATAGGCGTGAACTTCATATTCTAACTCGTGAACTAGAACGAGCACCTAATAATCTCTTGAGTATTAGAACCAACAGCGGCAATGAAATTACTGTAGTAAAAGAAGGGGAAGAAATAATTGCTAAACGCTTAATGCTTGTTCATCAAGGAGATAATGAAATAAATGCAACGTTCGAATTGGAAGAAGAGTCTGATGGTACCATTCGTTTATTAGACTTTATTCCTGCCTTTCACGCTGCAACGAATAACGCTAAAGTTATCGTGATCGATGAAATGGAACGCAGCATACATCCATTGGTTGCCAAGGAGTTAATTAGAAAGTTTTCTATGGATTCCAAGACTAAAGGGCAGCTCATTTTTACAACTCATGAGTCCAATTTATTGGATCAAACCATTTTTAGACAAGATGAAATCTGGTTTGCTGAAAAAAATAAAGGAGGAAGTACTGATTTATATTCTTTGAGCGATTTCAAAGAACACAATACTACGGACATTCGAAAAGGCTATCTCAATGGGCGGTATGGTGCTGTCCCCTTTTTAGCCAACTTACAGGATCTAAATTGGCATGCATATGATTTTGAAGAATAGGCTCTTTACAAGAAAACCTCCCAAACGAAACGCCAAAAGCTATTATATTTTTTGCGAAGGCAATAAACGTGAATACCAATACTTTTGCTATTTCAAGGAATTAGATTCCAAAATTAATGTCGTAGTCATTCGGCCTAGCCCTCATGATGATAATTCACCAATGGGTCTATTTCAAAAGTCTGAACATTATATCGTTAGAAGTGCAAGCAACCCCTCTCCAAAATTTGAAGTACTTGATATAGATGAAGTTTGGTTTGTTATTGATACCGACAAATGGGGAACAAAAATAGCTCAATTAAGGAATAAATGCTCTTCCTTTCCGAATTGGTATATTGCACAAAGTAATCCTTGTTTTGAGGTTTGGTTTTATTATCATTTTAAAAAAGTTCCACCATCTTTTGAAGGGAAAGAGGTTTCAAAAAAATGGAAGCAATTCATTGACAATGAAATTATAAGAGGAGGTTTCGATGCAAGGAAACATCCCTTTTTACTACGAACGGCTATCGACAATGCTGCACTCAACTTTCAACATAATGACGCGAATGAACCAGAAATAGGATGTACAGAAATGCATTTACTTGGTCAAAGTATTTATCCGCTCGTTAAAGACACCTTAGAGCATGTTTAAATTTCGTCCTTTGGGCTAAAAAAGTATCTATTCGTCGAACGTTTAAACTATCGACGAACAGCATCGTAAACACACACTTCATGAATAAATACATTTGTATACACGGTCATTTTTACCAACCTCCTAGGGAGAATGCTTGGTTAGAGGAGATTGAATTGCAGGAGTCTGCACATCCTTATCATGATTGGAATGAGCGGATTACGAATGAATGTTATGGCCCAAATGGCGTTTCTCGTATCTTAAATGATGAAGGAAAAATTGTAGATATTGTCAACAATTATGCAAAGATGAGCTTTAACTTTGGGCCTACTTTGCTCTCCTGGATGCAGAAAAAAAGATCTAAGGAATATCAGTATATTCTTGAGGCAGACAAGCTGAGTCTTGAACTTTTCAATGGTCACGGTTCTGCTATCGCTCAGGTGTATAACCACATCATCATGCCTTTGGCTACGCGTAGAGACAAGGAAACCCAAGTAAAGTGGGGGATTTATGATTTTGTGCAACGATTTGAACGTCAACCTAAAGGAATGTGGTTGGCGGAGACGGCTGTGGATACAGAGACCTTAGAGATACTTGCAGAAAATGGGATTGAATTCACGGTTCTTGCACCTCGACAAGCGAAACAATATCGAAAAATAAGCGATTGTGAGTGGACGGAGGGTATAAATCCAAATTTGCCCTATCGCTTTGCCTTACCTTCTGGCCGCGAAATTGTACTCTTTTTCTATGATGGCCCTCGCTCTCAAGGTGTTGCTTTCAGCGGTGTTTTAAATGATGGTAAACGCTTTGCAAAATCTTTAACCTCAGGGTTTAATGAGGATGCAACAGCAACAGAGCTACTACACATCGCTACAGATGGGGAGTCCTATGGCCACCACCATACCAATGGCGATATGGCTTTAGCCTACTGCATTCGACATATAGAAACGGAAGGTCTTGCCCGCGTAACCAATTACAGTGAGTTTTTAAGTTTGGTAGATGTTGAACATGAGGTTGAAATCCATGAAAACAGTTCGTGGAGTTGTGCGCATGGAGTAGAGCGGTGGCGTAGCGATTGTGGTTGTCAAACGGGTGGTGATGACACTTGGAACCAGGCTTGGCGCAAGGGTTTACGAGATGCCCTGAATTGGCTAAGGGATACTTTTGACGGTGTATTTGAAGAGGAAATGAGCGTTTTTCATAAAGATTGCTGGAAATTACGAAATGCTTACATAGACGTTTTATTTGATCGAAGTCGAAACAAGATTCAGACTTTTTTAGATAAACACTTCCATCAAGATTTGCAAGCCAGCGAAAAAACGAAAATTATCCGCTTGCTAGAAATGCAAAAGCAGTCGATGTATATGTTTACCAGTTGCGGTTGGTTCTTCAATGAAGTTTCAGGAATAGAAACTATCCAAATTTTGCAATATGCTAATCGTGGTATACAATTGGCTGAACGCGAAGCTGATGTGTTGATCGAAAAAGCGTTTATTGAACAGCTTTCTCTAGCAAAAAGTAACTTACCGGATCATCAAGATGCTGGCCATATCTACCGTCAATACGTAATGCCCAAACGGCTTAGTCTTACGAAGGTAGGAATGCATTATGCTGTTACCTCCTTGTTTTCAGACACTTCGGAAGTTATGACGATTTTGAATTATGATTGTACAAGTGAAGTGTTCGAACGTTTTACCTCTGGAATGCACATCCTAGCGATAGGAAGAACGAGTGTAAAATCAAATGTAACCCTTTCTCAAAAGCATTTTAGCTTTGTGATTTTGTACTTGGACAACCATCATCTTGTTGGAAATACTTCTAACAAACTCCTTGAAGAGGAGTACTCTGCGATGGTTCAGCAAATCAAAGCTGCTTTCCAAACGAGCAACATTTCTCAAGTCATGGACGTCATGGCAGCGTATTTTCCTTCTAAGCGTTTTTCTTTCTTTAACTTGTTTAAAGACGAGCAAATCAAAGTGTTAAGCAAGGTTTTGGATAGAAACGTATCACGAGCCATCAATTCTTACGAAAAAATCAACGAGCGAAATTATGGCCTAATCAATATCATGAGTAGTTCGAATTTGACGATTCCCTTCGCTTTACGTAAAAACTTAGAAACGGTACTCGCCATTCGCCTAAAGCAACTGATGACTTCTCCTTCGATTTTGATTGATATTAATCTACTACAACGAACCATTCAAGACATCCAAAAATGGAAGTTCCCTATTGATTACGAACGTTTTAACTTCTTGTCCACTCGTTCTATTGGTCGTTTAATTACCTTTTATAACAAAACGGATCAAAAACAAAAGGTCTTGGATAACCTCTACGAAACATTATCGTGTCTTAGACAAATTGATTTGAATCCAGCAATCAATGAATTGCAAAATTTTGTCTTTCATTTGATTCGTGAAAAGGCTTTTACAGAACAGGAAGAAAAAAGTGTTTATCGCTTAGCAGAAATGATAAATTTGGCGTTTTTTTAGGCTATTGATTTTATTGGGCTCTGCTCATAAGTTGTCAACAGTTATAAAAGCGGAGCTACTAGAGGCTCCATTATTGTAACCTCTTAGTTCATACTATTTCCTCCACCCATTCTTCAATCTTCTTATTCTTACTGTTAAAATTTATTCCTACCAATTTGATAATCTTGTTTTTATAGTGATATTGTTCATCATATCCACGATCTTTGATTTGTTGGATAGCTGCTTTCGCATTTTTATCAAGTTTGAATTCAAGAATGTAGACATGCGTATCCGTTTCAACTACTGCATCAGCCCTTCCTTTACTTGTACAGACCTCGCTTTTGATATAAATGCCTACATAGGAAAAGAGCAAATGAATCATCGCATGATAAAACCTTTCATTCTGTTTTTCAAAGAGTTGATAAGGAATACTTGCAAATAAGCTGTTGATATACTTGACAACCGTTTCTAGCTCATCATTCGCGAAAGCTTGCTCCGTGTAATAAGCTGTTTTAGCACTTTCACTAGCATTCCCATGTGCAAAAGCACCAATGAGATGCTGCAACATACTTTCCTTAACTTCAAGATTGGGATAACCCAATTTGTAGATATTACGCTTTCGTTCCTTGATCGTCAAGTAACCCGTTTGGAAAAGTAGTGGTAAGATTTCCAAGCGACTAATGTCATAATTATCAAAGGCTACCATGCCAACTTCTTGTCCATCAAAATCGTAATACAAATGCTTGCCTAAGAGGTTGATAAGAAACGTTGGTGTGCCGCTTTTAAACCAAAAATTCTGGAATTCACCCTCTGCGAAATAAGACAATATTGAAAAAGGATTGTAGACATAATTTTTTGCATCCCAAGTATATCCATTATACCATTTCTTTATTTTTTCCCATATGGCTGAAGTTTCCTCTTTTGAAACATAAGGCGTAAAATAAAACCTTAGTTCTTCCTTCGTATATCCACATAAGGTACCAAAATGTGGACTCATTGTGATGTCACGCAAATTATTCAAGTCTGAAAACACGCCAACTTTACTAAATTTCGAAACACCCGTAATAAATAAAAACTGGATGTAGAGATCGCTATCTTTTAAAACAGAATAAAAGTTTTTTAAAATTTGCTGGTGTTCAAGAGCTTTTTCTTCATCAACACCAAGATAATCAATAAGCGGCTTGTCATATTCATCAATTAAAATGACAACTTTCTTTCCTTTTTCGTAAAGTTTGTTCAATAGTTCTGCAAAACAACTTTTTAAGGTGTTTTCCGAAAGAGAAACACCAAGCTTATTGGCTTCTTTTTTAAGAAATTTCAGTAAAGCATTTTCTAGTCCAAGACTTTGATAATCAAGTAAGCTAAATTTAAAATGCAAAACAGGATATGTCTTATCCCAATCCCATTTATCTTCTATCCACAAATCTTTAAAATAGGCTCTTTCCCCTAGGTACAAATATTCTAGAGTAGACACTAGTAAAGATTTTCCAAAGCGGCGAGGACGAGAAAGAAAGAAATAATTTCCAGAATCAACAAGTTGATAGACCTGTTGTGTTTTATCGATATATAGAAGGTCATTCTCCCGTAGTTTTCGAAAGTTTTGTATGCCGACTGGAAATTTTTTCATGACTTAAAGATAAACATTTTTTAATTTAATTGCTTGATGAAGAGGTTCAAATATGCTTGGTGATTCTATACTCAAGTATTCTCCATTACATCTATTTCTAGGCAATTCTTTAAACACAACCTCTATACATCTAAGGCAGCAAAGGCGCTTAGAAGGTATAGGCGCTTGTCTCCCACGTCATGACATAAATCCATCATCTACAAACCCATAGCCTTCTTCAATAGAATTTCCCAGTTTTTCTAAATATCGTTTTTGGCTCACTGAAAGATTTGCTATATCCCAAACCTTATGTAAATAACCGTAAATCAAAAAATCACGATATTCTAATAGTAGCCTTAAGTATTGAAATTCAGTCGTGTCCAAAGTGTTTTCTTCTTGGTACCCTTTCATAAAGCTACGTAAGAAAAAACGGACAAAAGTTGGTTTATCGAAGCCCTCAGGGAGCGGATGGATTAGGGCATAATATAAAACAATCGCAATGTCATTGATATACCATGAATGACAAGCCATTTCAAAATCAAATAAAATAACGGCTTGCTGCTCATCCACTAAAAAATTTCCATAATGAATATCGTAATGGACTAAACCGTAATTATCTTCTCGCTTAGGAATCTCCTGAATTTTCTTGGTTATCGCTTGATATTTAGCAGCAAGCATCCGATGATCTTTAGGTAAGTAGGGTACAATTTTCGCCTCTACAATTTCGTCCCAATGCACAGTCTTCATCCCCGCTGCTGCTTGATACTCCTTCGTTACTCGATGCAGTTGCCCCACAAGTTTTCCTAAGTTCGTAAACACGGTTTTTCCCCACAAATCTCCATTCGCAACGTTCCCCTTTATTTTTACAAAACAAACCACCGTGAAGTAGGTTTTTTCCACAACTACACGTTCAAAATGCAGCCCTTTCAAAGAATTAACAATTTGAACTACAGGAAGTTGGCGTTCATTCAAAAACAAAATCCAGTCCAGTTCACTACGAATATCATCCGTCCCACGCAAAGAAGAATGCGTCAACCTCAAGATTCTATCTCCTCCGTCAAAAATCAGGTTGCTATTCTCTCGTATCAAGCGAAAATTTGTAGCTTCTAAACCGTACAAATCAGCTGCTTGCTGCAAAACGGATGAAGAAAAATACGTGCTCGTTTGTTTTTCCATAAGTTAGCGGGTAATTTAAAATTTCCCCGCTAACTATACCTCCTAAAAAGAAAGAGAGAATAGAAAGACGAAGGAATACACTAAAATATAAAGAATTCCGCTTAGCTTTGCAGAAAATTTTGACAATCAATATGAAATCAAAGAAAAATCCGCAACTCATTTTTGGCCGCCATCCAGTTATTGACGCCATCAAGGAAGGAAAATCCGTAGATAAAGTCGTTATTCAAAGAGGAACAACAGGCCCTTTGGAAATCGAAATGCGGAAACTTTGCAAAAAAGCAGGGATTGTCCTCAATTATGTGCCTAAAGAGCGGATGAATCGCCTAGCTGCTGGTGGAAACCACCAAGGCATTATGGCCTATCTTTCTCTGATTGAATATCATACGATTGACAATTTACTACCCTTTCTTTACGAACAAGGAAAAACGCCTTTATTAGTCATCCTAGATAATGTAACAGACGTTCGGAACTTTGGAGCTATCGCGCGTACTGCTGAAGGCATCGGCGCAGACGGCCTCATCATCCCCAAAAAAGGTGGCGCACTCATCAATCCAGACGCTCTAAAAACCTCCGCAGGCACCTTGACCTACTTGCCCGTTTGTCGAGAAAATAATTTAAAAACGACCGTAGATTTTTTACAACAATCTGGAATACAAGTCGTAGCAAGTGATCTCAAAGCGACAAAGATGATTCATGAGCTAGATTTCACACTCCCCACCGCCATCATCGTAGGTTCAGAAGACGAAGGGACTTCCACCGCCTTACTCAAACGTGCCGACGAAACATTTCTCATCCCTATGCAAGGAAAAACAGATTCTTACAACGTCTCCGTTGCCGCTGGAATGATGCTCTATGAAGCAGTAAGACAGCGATTAAACCCTTAATTATAAAGCTTTACACTTAAGTTAA
>JAHDHB010000295.1 GCA_020631545.1 Saprospiraceae bacterium
TTCTTTTCGTATTTTTCCTGACATCAAAAAGGCTAAAAATTATAGCAAAGCAGAACTGAAAAACCTAGAATGCAAGCAGGTGCTGAAAAATATTCAACAAGGCGATTTTCTTATTCTTCTAGATGAAAATGGAAAGCATTATGACTCCGTAGGCTTCTCAAAGTTCCTAGAAAACCAGCTCATGATGAGCCACAAACGAATCATTTTTCTAATCGGTGGCGCTTATGGTTTCTCAAAAGAAATCTATCAACGGAGCAACAGCAAAATCTCTCTCTCCAAAATGACTTTCTCCCATCAAATGGTGCGCCTAATCTTCATTGAACAACTCTACCGCGCTTTCTCCATCATTAGAAATGAACCATATCACCACAGGTAAGGAAAATTGAGTTTTTTATGTACACACAACGCCGAAAGTTTATTTTTTGCGCAAAGTTTTTAAATAAAAAATAATCTAATCAACTTAAAAACAAAACTTAACCAAGTATAGGCTCATGCAGTTTTTCGCGGTGAGGTTCTATGTGAAAAGGTCGCAAGACCTCCTTATGTCCCCTATGTAACCTTTTGCGCCAATGTCGTCAAAAACTATGTGTCTATGTGGTTGAAAATCAACGCAATGAGGTGTCGGTGTAATAAATAGTTGGGATGGCTTATCTTAAGAATGGGGCTTGGTCAAATGGAATTTTTTATGCGTTCTTATATGAAACCCTTACACTTCCTTATGTTTCTTATATGGCAATAAGCACATCAAAACGATCAATTTTCAAGTTTCTCCACCAATTCTTCCAGATTCCAAGCATCTTCCAAGCAATATTCCCCAATTTTAGTACGACAAAGCACCGTCAAATACCCACCGCTATTCACCGATTTGCCATAATCATAAGCTAAAGATCGGATGTAAGTTCCCTTGCTACAAGTCACCCGAAAATCAACTGCTTCGGAACGTATATCCGTCAAATCAAAATCGAAAATAGTAACTTGGCGAGGTTTTAATTCAATCTTTTCGCCTTTACGAGCCTTTTTGTACAAACGTTGGCCATCCACTTTTATTGCAGAAAACATAGGTGGTATTTGTGCTTGTTCCCCAAGGAAAGTAAGGCGTTTTTCTTCAAGCAATTCTGGAGTGATGTGTGTCGTAGAAAAAGTCTCATCGACCTCAGATTCAGCATCATAAGAAGGAGTTGTAGCCCCAAGTTGAATGGTTCCAGTATACTCTTTAGGTAGTCCTTGATAAGAATCAATTTTCTTGGTAAACTTCCCTGTACAAATGATAAGCAAGCCTGTAGCCATCGGATCAAGTGTACCTGCATGACCGACTTTAATTTTTTTCACGCCTAATCTATGCTTGATTTTATAGCGGATTTTATTCACCACATCAAAAGAAGTCCAGCCCTTCGGTTTGTCAACCAAAAGCATAGCACCCGCTTGAAAATCACTTGGAAGTTGCATTGTTTATGTGTTTTTTATTAAAGTTTGGAAGAACTTTGATGCTTCTAAGATGAAGTAAGCATGATGGTTAAATCTATCTACTTTCTAACCTAAATAAAAGTTCATTTCCATTCACGAATCCTTTCTGTCAATAATTTATAGATAAATTGATGTTTGGGGAATTTATTTAAGTAATCCAAATGAGCTTGGATTGTTGCTTCGTCTCCTCGAATAGCTGGACCCGTTTGTACTTCTTTGGCCTTATTATGCTGGAGTTTACGCACGGTTTCTAAGGCTAGCGGCTTTAATATATCAAAGCTTAAGCCTTCTTTTTCAAGCAAATCCTCCCCTATCGACAATAAGTAGTTAGTGAAGTTATTGACAAAAACAGCCGCTACATGCAGTTTCTTCCGTTCTTGATCATTAATGGTATATACATTGGGTGCGATGGATTTAGCGAGATTCAGCAAAAGACCTAAAGTCTCTTTTCCATTAGCATCTATACAAAAAGGAATGGTTTGAAAATCAGCTTTATGTTGCCTCGAAAAAGTTTGTAAAGGATAGAAAATGCCAAAATGCTTAAATTGGGCAGCAAAAACGGTAGAAGGTGTGGCACCAGAAGTATGCGCAATGATTTTATGTCCAGAGAGACGAGTTGAAAGCAATTCCGCTACGGGTTTTATCCCTTCATCTTTCACCGCAACCAAGTAAATATCAGCATTATTCTTGATTTTATCAAGCTGATGTATAGCTTGTGCATCAACTTCCCTCGCCAAGATGTCTGCCTTTTCCAAACCACGGCTAAAAACTTGGGTTATGGTATGTCCACAATCATACAAGCGTTTTGCTAGATGATAACCGACGTTCCCAGCACCAATTATAGCGACTTTTTGGTAGGCATAGCGTATTTCTTGTATCTCTCCTTTCATTACTCTGCTACCTTCGCCAATCGGCGTTTTTCTCTTCGTTGAAACATCGCCATGACCATTCCGAATAAAGCCATCAAACTACCTAACCATACTAGATTGATCCCCGGGAATAAAATGGCTTGTAAAACAATATAATCCCGTCTAGGCTTTGTTTCTGCTATAGCAATAGTTACTTCGCGTTCCTTAGGATTAATATTGGAGAACCTGAATTTTAAACCCAATTCTTTAACTTCATCATCAATACTCAAACCAAAATTATCTCTTACCAAGTAGATCGGTTCTGCATTCCAAACAGAATCTGACTCTAAGGTTCTGATTTCTAGATCAGCCGCAACAGGTATGTCATCAGGTTGAGCCTTGTATTCTTCATTTTTTACCTCTTGGTTAAAGCCTTTGAAAATAACGTAGTTTTTACTAGTAAATATCGTGTCTCCTTGCTGAATAATGTGTGGCTTATAGGTCAAGCTATCTTCCATTTTCTTTGCTTCCTCAGGATCTACATCAGACATGGGTAAACCAAAAACGTGCGTAAAAATATCCTTATGTAAGTAATGCTTGGTATCAGGATTAGAGGCTTCAATCTTTGTTAACAGTTTGTTATAGAGTATGTTAGGGTAAAGGTTGAATTCTTCCTCAATTTTCATTTGTTCATTAAAGCGCTTGTAATTTACTTCAAATTCACGCGTGACTCCTTCCAATTCACTATCAATATAAGTCACCGTATAGTCTCCCATGCGCACGGGCAACCCTTTAGGTAAGAGAATGTTCCGTTTAGATTCCGTATCGTCCATCCCTTCTATCATCTCTGCTTGCATAAAACCTTTAGAAATATAGTCTTTATTGACGCCAGAGAAGATTACACCAATCAACATGATTCCAAATCCCATATGAGAAACCGCTGAACCAGAGATTTTTACATTGCCTTTCAGCACAGAAATGATATAGTCAAGATTTAAAATAATAGCAAACACACCAGACCATAAGAGCATACGATATTGCCATGCATGAATTTCGCCAAAATAAGCGATGAAAAAGCTTAAAATGGAGCTTGCTATCGCTACAAAGCCAATGTGTTTAATAAATAATTGAGCTTGTTTTGCAGGAAGTTCTTCCTTCTCTCTATACCTTAGAAATAGGGAGGCAGAGGATAAGATAGCGACCAAGACACCGATCCAAATTTGATAACGATTATAGTGAGCTACGACATCCAAGGGGGGATTTCTCAACCAAACAGAAATATCTTCGACACCTGCTAAGCCCCCAATCCAAGTAGCTATTTTATTATAAACTGGAATTGAAGTCGTTACAGAAATTAAGATAGAGGAAAAAAGGAGAACGAGCGCTCCAATAAACATCCAAAATTCTCTAGAATAAACGCTTTCTTCTTGTTCTTTCGTTGGAATTTCCTTTCTACGTGCTATCAATAAAATAATGGAAGGAATGAAAAAGATAGCAATAAAAATCACCAACTGCCATTCTAATCCCATTTCTGTAAAAGCGTGAACAGAGGTTTCTCCTAGTACTCCACTACGTGTCAAGAAGGTAGAATATAGAATGAGGCAAAAAGAGAGGATGAAAAACAAGTAGGTACTTTTGATCGAATATCCTGTGCTTCTTGCTACTACAGCGGTATGAATCCCTGCAATCATCACAATCCAAGGCACTAAGGACATATTTTC
The DNA here is from genome assembly GCA_020631545.1 of Saprospiraceae bacterium. Classification (GTDB taxonomy): domain Bacteria; phylum Bacteroidota; class Bacteroidia; order Chitinophagales; family Saprospiraceae; genus JAHDHB01. The sequence continues at coordinate 4,034 of JAHDHB010000295.1, forward strand.
AACGGGATCCCATGCCCAATAACCACCAAAACTCAAGGCTTCATATGCCCAAGCACCTCCCATCAAAATTCCTAAACCCAAGATAGCTCCAGAAAATAAAGCCCAAGGCAAAACAGGTTTAAGCCATTCCTTATGTTTTTTTGTCCAAAGTCCAGCTACAGCATATGCAAAAGGAACTACAGTAGAAGCAAAACCCAAGAATAAGGTAGGCGGATGTATGGTCATCCAATAATTTTGAAGTAAAGGATTCAACCCATTCCCTTTAATGACTTGCAAATAATCAGGATTCATAAAATAAGGAGAATCACGAACATCACGTGTCAATAACAAGGGATTAGAACCTATTTTTATAAAATCATCGCCAAAATAGAAATACAATCCTATGATCATCGTTCCGATCATAAATTGAACTAAAGCAATAACACTTAGAACAGGTGCTTCCCAGCTATTTGCTGTGCGAATAAGGATATAACCTAACACAACATGCCAGAACATCCAGAGCATAAAGCTTCCTTCCTGACCTTCCCAAAAAGCAGAAAAAATATAACTAAAATCTAAGTCACTAGAAACATGTTGCCATACATAATCATACTCATAATATTGGTTAATCATGATGTAGAATACGGTGGCAATAAGCGAAAAAACACCAATACCGTGAGTGATAAATGCCCAACGGCCTATCCTAGCCCAAGAATCTTTATCTTTTTGTTGCTTGGCATTAACAGAAGCAGAATACGCTACAAAGGCAAGTATACTAGCGACAAAAGCAAGTAGTAGAAAAAAGTGACCAAGCTGTCCGGGTAGAAGATGCTCGTTATTATATTCCATGTTGTTTGATAAGTATCAATTTTTATTTTGGGGCTGAAAAATTGCGTTTATTCGAAATTATTGATAAACCATATCTTTTAGCTGAACCTCCTCCTCTGTGTACTTAGAAGGGCATTTCATCAACATCTTAGAAGCATGAAACTCTTTGCCTTTCATTTGTCCTGTAACTACAATCTCTTCCGAACGCTCAAAGTCTTGTGGCTTAGCATCCAATAGGACTACTTTTCGTTCCAAGTCTTTTTTGTCTTTCATATAAAAACTAAAATAATTCGGATCTACTTCAGGATCGTACGTCATTTCCTTGTCTTTAGACAAATAGCCAACTACTTGAAATTTTTGATCTTGATTTTGTTCTGCCATAGCAAATGAGGCATAAGCGGACATATCACTAGCAATCGAGATCAACGCTCCAATGGAGACGGCAATTAGAATAGCGATGATGATATATTTTGATTTCATGTTTTAGTAGTTTAAATCCATTTAGATTATGCCACAAAAATACGACATTAGTAACTACTTAACGAATTCTTATGCGATTAGATTGCTTTATGTAAAAGGAAGCGTTTATTTAGACTTATTATAGATAACTTTACTTGAGTGTTTTTCGAATAGATGCAACATAGTCTAAAGATACCTCTCTCAATGCTGCAATTTGATCATCAGAAAGTTGCGTGAGCTCGATGAGCCGAGCAGAATCACTAGGATGTTAAAGTTGTGTGATATTGCTACATTGGTATCTGTAAAATAGTTATCTTGCGAGGAAATAGAATCAACAAAGAGATAGAAAACTTATCATCTTTGAACAATTGTTTTGCTAACAAACATTTACAAATTTTAGTTGCATGAAATATTTTTGGCTGCCGTTGTTTTTCTTATTCCCATTTCTTAATTACGGCCAGCAATATGATAAATATTGGGTAGAATTTACGGATAAAAAAAATACCCCTTACAGCATCCACCGACCAACGGAATTCCTATCGCCTAGGGCTATTCAACGTAGACAGAATCAGGGGATTGCAATTGAGGAAAATGATTTGCCTGTTTCACCAGAATATATATGGAAAATTAGGGATTTGGGAGCAAAAATCGATTATACTTCGAGATGGTTTAATGCTGCATCTGTGTATGCTGATAGCCTAACCTATACTCGATTGGTAAAATTGCCGTTTGTCAAGTTTTCTGAACCGGTGGGACGTAGAAACAGTCCAGGCCTACGCAAACATGGGGAAACGAAACGCACCGAACAAACAAACGATTACCCAAAATTGCCTGAATATTATGGATTAGGAGAGAATCAGATTCGAATGCTCAAGGGAGATGTTTTGCATAAAATGGGGTTTGATGGTGATGGGATGCTTGTTGCCGTCCTTGATGGTGGTTTTTCGAAGGTAGATGTCATGCCTTTTTTTGATAGCCTTCGTGCAGATGGGCGTTTGCTGATTGGATGGGATTTTGTACAAGGCGATGATTTTGTGTATGAAGGAAGTTCGCATGGATCTCATGTATTGTCTACAATGGCGGCTAATCTTCCTGGTTTGTTAGTCGGAACTGCGCCAGGCGCTTCCTATGTTTGCATTAAGACAGAGGATGTTGGTTCTGAGTTACGAGTAGAAGAAGATAATTGGGTAGCAGGGATTGAACTGGCTGATAGCCTTGGTGTTGATGTCTTAAATTCATCGCTTGGATATACCCGATTCGATGATAAAAAGATGAATTACAGTTATAAAGACATGAATGGCGAAGTAGCTCGAATTACTCGGGCAGCAGATATCGGAGCCAGTAAAGGAATGCTTGTCGTGAATAGTGCTGGCAATGCAGGTGGTGGAGATTGGAAATACATTGGCGCTCCTGCGGATGGTTTTAATGTACTTGCCGTTGGTGCTGTAAATGCTTACAATAATAAGGTGTATTTCAGTTCTTTTGGACCTTCGTCAGATGGTCGAATAAAACCTAATGTAGCTGCTAAAGGTGGTCGAACTTCTGTTGGTTCTCTTTATGGTTATCAAGTAGAAGGCGCAGATGGCACTTCTTTTGCATCACCTGTTATGGCGGGTATGGCAGCGAGTCTTTGGCAAGCATTTCCAGATAAAACAAATATGGAAATCTTTGAGGCACTAGAGTTAAGTGGGAGCAGAGCTAATGCACCTGATGCCGATTTGGGGTATGGAATCCCTGATTTTTACAAGGCTTATTTGTTGCTTTCTGAAAATAGCCTTCACCTTGGGGGGCAATCTTCTGGTTCTTCAGCTCCTAATTCGTTTAATGATGAACTCTTATTGTCGTATTGGAGTGCGGAAGGTGGCGAAGCCAAAATTCAGGTATACAATGTTTTAGGAAAAGAAGTTTATACTGGACAAGAGCAAGCAACTCGAAAGTCATTCAACCAATTTAAGTTATCTTTGAATGATTTGCCTGCGGGACTTTATTGGTTAGCGATTAGTGATGGAGAGGCAGTGCATTATGAAAAATTTGTCAAGGAGGATCTAAAGTAATTTTCCTAACATCATCCGATGCTTTTTGCTTCTAAAACAAAACTGTATGAAAGATTGGAAGAAACTTGATGAAGTTTATGCTTATAAAGGTTATCGCTCCTTAGTTCAGAAGACTTTCGAATTACCCAATGGAACTGTAGCAAGATATGATATTATTGATGGAAGCTCTTTCGTTTCTATTGTAGCGATTACCAAAGACAATCGGGTACTATTAACAAGTGAGTACCGGCCTGGTCCTGAAAAAGTTATGAATAGTTTTCCTGCGGGCTATATTGATGAAGGAGAAAAACCTATTGACGCTGCACGAAGGGAATTACTAGAAGAAACAGGGTATAAAGCAGGAAAACTTACCTTTATCAAAGAGGTCACAAATGCTTACACGCATGTACGAAAATTAACCTTCTTGGCTACGGATTGCGAAAAGATCGCTGGACAACAATTGGAAGAAGATGAGTTTTTGGAGATTTTTTCCATTCCTTTAAAAGATTTAAAATCATTCCTTTTAAATCCAACTACGGATAACTTTGTAAATGTTGATTGTGGATTCCTTGCATTAGAACATTTAAGTAGTTAAGAGTTAGTAGTTTATAGTTAAGAGTTGAACAGTGGCGTGAACTCCCCAAAAATAAACTAAAGTTGACCTTAAACGTATTTTGAACCCTATATATACAACGTCTACATTTCTTAAATTTTTTTTATGGGAAAGAAGAAGAAAAAAATCATCACCTATTTTGTTGATCACGATGAGGATGAACAAGACTTCCAAGAAACTTTAGCGCCTAATCAACAGCAGCTAAAGGTATGGATTGATCGTAAGAAACGACGTGGTAAAGAGGTTACACTAATTACAGGTTTTGTTGGTTTAGAAGAAGATTTGAAAAGGTAAAATCCT
>JAHDHB010000296.1 GCA_020631545.1 Saprospiraceae bacterium
TGGTTCAACTCATAAGTTCTAGACCGTTTAAGCTTGTTATTTTTCCGTTATACTGTGTTGCTCATCGGTCAGGTAGCTACGGCTACTTTCCCTCTTCGCGCCTTGGCTAACAAAAACATTACTACGCCTAAACTATCCATTACTTCTGAGTTGAACCACTAGCATATTTTAAACTCTCCATCAAGCAATTAAATTAAAAAATGCTTATCTTTATTTCATGAAAAAATTCCCAGTCGGCATACAAAATTTTCGAAAACTACGCGAGAATGATCTTCTTTATATCGATAAAACAGAGGATATTTATCGATTGGTAGAGTCTGGAAATTATTTTTTTCTTTCTCGTCCTCGTCGCTTTGGTAAGTCCTTGTTGGTTTCTACTCTAGAATATTTATTCCTTGGGAAAAAAGAATATTTCAAAGGACTTTGGATCGAAGATAAATGGAACTGGAACAAGACTTATCCTATCTTACATTTTAAGTTTAGCCTTCTTGATTATCAAAATCATGGCCTTGAAAAGGCTTTGCTCATGTACGTTCTGCAAGAAGCTGATAAACTGAAAGTTGTGCTCTCCAAAACTACCTTAAAAAGTTGTTTTGCAGAGCTTCTTTATAAACTTTATGAAAAAGGAGAACAAGTCGTCATCTTGATCGACGAATATGACAAACCGCTTATTGATTATCTAGGTGTTGATGAAGAAAAAGCGCTTGAACATCAAGGTATTTTAAAAAATTTCTATTCCGTTCTAAAAGACAGTGACCTTTACATCCAATTTTTATTCATTACAGGCGTCTCAAAATTCAGTAAAGTTGGAGTATTTTCTGATTTGAATAATTTAGATGACATCACACTTGATCCTCAACACTCTAATGCTTTAGGCTATACCCAAGAAGAACTAGAACATTATTTTAATCCTTATATTCTAAAAATTTGCCAAGAAAAGGCTTTAAATAAGGAGCAATTCATGGCAAAAATCAAGCAATGGTATAATGGATATAGTTGGGACGGTGAAAATTATGTTTACAATCCTTTTTCTATCCTAAGCTTTTTCAGAAAACATGGTACTTTCCAAAATTTCTGGTTCAAAAGCGGCACACCAACATTTCTTATCAACCTCTTAGACAAACACTTGTACTACGACTTCGATGGAGAAGAAGTCGGCATGATTGCCTTTGACAACTACGATATTAAGCGATTGGAAATCCTTCCCTTACTCTTCCAGACAGGTTATCTGACCATCAAAGAAAGAAAGCGTAATATCTATAAATTGGGCTATCCAAATCTCGAAGTGAAGGAAAGTATGTTGCAACATCTCATTGGAGCGTTCTCCCATAGTAATGCTAGTGAAAGCGCTACTACGGCTTATTATACCGAACAAGCATTTGTAAATGACGATCTAGCCAAACCTCAAAAATACTAGACTCTACGTTTTTCTATAGCCTTGGGTTTTAATCCTAAACCCAACGTTATAGAAAAATAACCTCTATTCTTATTCTATTTTCAAGGATAGTCTCATCTGCATTAGTTGCTAAAATTAGGCTTCGGGGGCAACCATGAAGGATTGCCCCTACGGGTTTCAGTATTGAGGTAGTCCTTTCTTTTAAAAAACATAGCATTAGTCTTATAACAATTACCCTGTAAGTGCTAAAACCTAAATCCTGAGTAGGGGCAAACCTTTATGGTTGCCCTTAAAAAATGGTGTTTGAGTCTTGATACTACTCCCCCCATAAATCTCCTCAAAGATGCCACAGACTAAAAGGAATAACAAGAAGGGTGTCATCGCAGAACCATTTAAAGTTGCTAAAATATTGGCATCTAGTCAAAATTCTATGTAATTTTGAAAAAAATAGGTTATGACAACAGCATCTAAGCAAAAAATAATCGAACAAATACTACGTGATCCTGAGGCTCCGACTATCATCAATCACCTTTCAGAAATCATTGAAAAAGAGAAAAAAGCAAGAGTCGAATTCTATAATTCGATAAGTACGGAAGAATTAAAAACAGAATTCATCAATGGAGAAGTCATTATTCAATCTCCAGTAAAGAAAGTCCACCACGATATCTGTTTCAACTTGTACAAAATACTGGACGCCTACGTTACGATAAACGATTTGGGGTACATCGGTTGCGAAAAGCTAATGATACGCTTAACACGTAATGATTATGAGCCTGATTTATCCTTTTTTAGACAAGAAATAGCCAAAGATTTCAAAGAAGACCAAAATCTTTTCCCTGCACCAGACCTTGTGGTAGAAATTTGCTCGAAAAAAACAGAACATAGAGACAGAGGCATTAAATTCGATGATTATGCAAAACACGGAATACAGGAATATTGGATTATCAATCCTACGCTGAATATCGTAGAACAATACCTACTTAATACTACTGAATATCAACTCCTAAAAAAATCGGAGAGTGGTAAACTCTCAAGTCCAACTATAGAGGGACTAATACTAGATATTGAATCGATTTTTGACCGAAAATTAGCACAAAAAGAAATGCTGCGTATGCTAAAATAATGCATTGATAAAAGAGGGAAAGCAACTAAAGCTTCTTATCATTGATTCGATGCCAAGCAATTAAAGACTTTTAAGCCTTAATGTTAACCGATGGCTTCAAAGCTATCTTTTTAGTAGACCGTTAGACGGTAGGAATTGACGGGAAGAAGGAATTTGAATGGAGTAGGAATTAGCAGCAAATTTGAGAATTACCCGCGAACAAAAAAGCTTCTTCCGCACATACGAAAGAAGCTTATTTTCATCATCCATGATTGTGGGATTACCCACCAAAGTCGTCAAAGGAAACTTGCTCATCTGGAATACCCCAATCCTCGGCCATTTTGATAACGGCTTGGTTCATTAGAGGAGGTCCACAGAAGTACAATTCTACATCTTCTGGAGCTTCGTGTTTACTTAAATATTCTTGTATAACTACGTTGTGGACGTAGCCTTTGAATCCGTCACCGTTAGGGTCATCTAGGTGTTCTTTCAATGTCCAGTTATCTTCTGGTAGTGGATTATCTAGCGCTACGGCGAAACGGAAGTTAGGAAATTCTGCTTCAATCTTTCTGAATTCTTCAATGTAGAAGAGCTCTCTTCTTGTACGTCCTCCGTAGAAGAACGTAACCTTTCTACCCGTTTTCAAGGTATGGAAAAGGTGGTATAAGTGCGAACGCATAGGCGCCATTCCTGCACCACCACCGATGTACAACATTTCGTTGCTCGTTGGCTTGATGAAGAACTCACCGAAAGGCCCTGAGATAGTTACTTTGTCTCCTGGTTTGCGATCAAATACGTAAGAAGAGCAAATTCCTGGGTTAACGTCCATCCAAGCATTTTTCGCACGATCCCATGGCGGAGATGCGATACGAATGTTCAACATCACGATATTCCCTTCAGCAGGGTGGTTCGCCATAGAGTAAGCACGGAAAATAGGCTCATCATTCACCATTTTAAACTGCCAAAGGTTGAACTTATCCCATTCCGTTTGAAACTCATCCGGTTTTTTCCCGAGGTTGGGATGTGCCGTAATGTCGATATTTTTATAGTCAACCGTAATCGGTGGTACGTCAATCTGAATATAACCACCAGCCTCAAAATCAAGGATTTCTCCTTCAGGAAGTTTTACAACAAACTCCTTGATAAAGGTAGCCACGTTATAGTTGGAAACTACTTCACATTCCCATTTTTTGATACCAAAAATTTCTTCAGGAACACGGATTTCCATATCATTCCGCACTTTAACTTGGCAAGCTAGTCGCCAGTTTTCACGCGCTTCTTTTCTTGATAAGTGGTTCAATTCTGTAGGCAAAACATCGCCACCACCAACATCTACTTGGCATAGGCACATGGCACAAGTACCACCACCACCACAAGCGGAAGGAAGAAATACATTTTGGTCAGATAGTACCGAAAGTAAGCTAGACCCGGGTTTTGCTAACATGGGTTTTTCACTCTCTCCGTTTACGATGATAGACACATCTCCTTGTGGTACCAATTGACGACGAGCGCCAATCAGACCAAATGCTAGTGCTACGATTACTGCCGAAAAGACAAGCACTGCAAAAACGACGGTCATTAGGCCGGATAACAAAAGCATATGTTGTAGAATTTTCTTTTTATTAATTTTTGCAGCAGAGCTGCTAAATAATTACGAATGAGGAATTACGAATTACGAGTAGACTTCTGTTCGTCTTCCATCACGTCAAAACTCGATATGAGAGCAACTCCTAACTCCTAACTCTTAACTAAATCAGTGTCCTGCTGTTAAGTTTGCGGGGTCGATGCCCATCAAACTCATGAAGGCAATACCCATCAACCCTGTGAGAATAAAGGCCATTCCTAGTCCTCGTAATGCTGGTGGTACATCAGAATAACGAATTTTTTCACGTATGGCAGCGATGGCGATAATGGCTAGGAAAAAACCGAAGCCTGACCCAAAGCCAAAGAATACCGACTCTCCAAAATCATACTCCCTTGATACCATAAATAAGGAACCACCAAGGATAGCACAGTTCACCGTAATCAGCGGTAGGAAGATACCGAGACTAGTGTAGAGCGTTGGTGATACTTTTTCGATAATCATTTCCACCAACTGTACCGTAGATGCGATAACAGCGATGAAAAGGATAAAGCGTAGGAAAGTCAAATCAATTTGATCTCCATAAAGGCTTGATATAATATTGGTACTAGGCTCTAATAAGTAAGTACTTATTACCCAGTTTATTGGCATTGTAATTCCTAAAACGAAGATAACCGCAGCACCCAATCCGACCGCTGTTTTTACTGTCTTCGAAACGGCAAGGTAAGAACACATTCCTAGGAAATAGGCTAAAACCATATTCTCAATAAAAGCCGCCTTGATAAATATATTGATATATTCCATTATAATGAGTTGTCAAACTAGTTAATAGTGAAAAGTTAGTCGTGAAGAGTTAAAAAGATGTGCAAAACAACTACAAACATTTAACTCTTAATTCTTAACTATTTTATGAAGCATCTACTAGTCTTGGGTATTTGCTACGTTGAATCCAAATAATAACGCCTACGATAAACATCGCGGAAGCAGGTAAAACCATTAAGTTATTATTGGCATACCAACCAAAAAAGGTTTGCCCCCAACCTGCTGTTGTATTGATGATGTATTCTGGTGTAGCACCAATAATTTTGAAACCAAGCAATGAACCTTTTCCAAATAGCTCACGGAAAAAGGCGATAATAAGTAGGATGAAGCCGTAGCCTAACCCGTTTCCTATACCATCAAGGAAAGAACGCCAAGGACGATTAGCCATTGCAAAAGCTTCCAAGCGCCCCATAACGATGCAGTTAGTAATAATCAAACCAATAAAAACAGATAATTCCTTGAAAATTGGATAGTTAGCTGCTTTTAGCGTCAATTCTACAACGGTTACCAAGAAGGCAATGATGATCAATTGAACAATCATACGAACCTCTTTCGGTATACTTTTTCTAAGTAAGGAAGTAAAAAGGTTGGCAAAAGCAATAACGAAAATTACAGCAATAGCCATGACCAGTGCTTTTTCAAGCAGGGTAGTTACGGCAAGCGCAGAACAAATTCCTAGCACCTGTATCGTAATTGGATTATTGTCGTTCAAGGGGTCTGAAAGTAACTGCTTTTCTTTTTTTCCGAAAGCAAAAGTACCTTCCTTCGCCTTGACTTGGGCTGTATCTGCCATGATAATCTATTTTTTATCGTAGTGAGGCTAAACGCTAAAAAACGTACCTCTTACTAATTTTATTTTAAATCAAACTAACCCTTTAAGGTTAGACATACAATCTCAAACACACACCCGATTTATTTTCCTTTCTTCAAAGATTCAAAGTAAGGGAGATAAACGGATATGCCTTCTTTCAGCATATCTGTTACACCATCACAAGTAACAGTAGCCGCAGAGATAGCATCTACTTGGTGTACTCTGTCCTTAGCACCACCTTTTTTCACTTCTACAGATACAAATTCTCCCTCAGCATTAAGGATTTTTGTTCCGATGAATGATTTTTTAAAGGCTGCATTGTCTTTAATTTCAGCTCCTAGACCAGGCGTTTCGCCCTTGTGTCCAAAAGCAACACCAGCGACGGTAGAAAAATCGGATTTCAAGGCAACAGATCCCCAAATCGCATCCCAAAGTCCTTTTCCATATACAGAAACTATATAATTAGCCCCATCAGCATTTTCATAAATATATAGCGGATAAACGCGCTCTTCTTCAGGCTTCTTGCGTTCTTTATCCATCTTAATCTCCTCAGCTTTCAATAGAAGTCCATTTGCTGTTTTAGCATCAACAACTTCTCCTTTAGCATTCAAGACATATTGCTTGACTTTAGTAGAAAATATCTTAGCTACCTCATCATCGCTCATATTCTCCGCAGCAGGATCTACCGCTGCTAGAATTTCCTTCTTATTATAAATAGCTTCATTGGCGTCATGGATTGGCTTTAGTACCGTAAACATACCTGCCAGAACTAAGGCTACAATCGAGGTAAGAGCGAGAATAAATACGGTTGTATATTGAGTACTATGCATTTTTTGCTCGTTTTAGTCGTTTAGAAATATTAGACTCCAAGACGTAATGGTCAATAAGTGGAGCAAAGACGTTCATAAACAAGATGGCTAACATCCAACCTTCTGGATAGGCAGGATTCAACACGCGGACGATCATACCAACCATACCAATGAAGAAGCCGTAAATCCATTTACCTGTATTGGTAGAAGCTGCTGTAACCGGATCCGTTGCCATAAAAGCCATAGCGAAGAAGAAACTGCCCATGTAGAACTGATATTGCCAAGGTACTCCTAAGAATAAGGAAGTATCGTAGCCTACCGCTGCATTCATCAACATGGCTGTCAAAGCAGCCCCAATGAACATAGACAACATTACGCGCCAGCTTGCTATTTTTGTAAAAACCAACATCAAAGCACCAGCAATGATAAACGGCTTACTAGTTTCACCTATGGAACCAGGAATTCCTCCCCAAAATAATGCAGAAGTACTATACTGCGCAGCTACAGCGTCCCAGCCACCTTTGGCCGCTAAGGCTAGCGGGGTGGCTCCCGAGAACGAGTCGGCGACGACCCTCCCCTGCTCAAAGATGGCGGGCCAGAGCCATTCATATAATCCTGCGAACATGCCATAATCAGCTGCCCAAACGCCTTCAGATTTTGTTAGGCCAGAAACCCAAACTTCATCCCCTGAAATTTCCGTAGGATAAGCGAAGAAAACGAATACACGCGCTAGTAAAGCAACGTTCATGACGTTCATACCAGTACCTCCAAATGCCTCTTTACCAATGATAACGGCAAAAGCAACCGCTAAAGCCAACATCCATAGCGGTAAATCAGGAGGCATAATCAATGGAATCAAAGCTCCAGAAACCAAGAAACCTTCTTCAATAGCATGACCTTTTTTGGCAGCATACCAGAACTCAATTCCTAAGCCGACAACGTGCGTCACAATAAATATCGGCAAAATAGCCATCAGCCCGTAGAGTATCTTAGGCAATAAAGCTTCTAAGATGCCTGTATTCGTACCTAAGGCTAGGAAATGCTGATGTCCAATATTATAAGCACCAAACACATAGCACAATTGTAAGGCTAAAACCACCATCACCATCGTCCGCTTCAAATCCATACCATCACGAATGTGGGTTCCACCTTTCGTTATAGCTTTTGGAGCATATAGAAAGGTGTGGAAACCATCATACAGCGCATGCATAAATGGTGATTTCTTCTTGTCTGGTTCAATCTTTTCTAGAAATTCTATTAATGATTTCATGTATAAAAAGCAATGTTAATTACGAATTTGGAATTAGGAAATTTTCACCGAAAACCCCTAATCTGCATATCCACAAAAAGTAATCTTTTTTATTAATCTAGAGTCTAGCATAAAAATGAAGAGTATCATTCTCCATCTTCAATTCTCCATCCTCCATTAAATTTTTACATTCATTCGTGAGTTCTCACATCCCCACTTGTACACGCTCCCTCACACTCAACTTTATCCTTGCTCACGCATTAATTCTAGGCCGTCGGCTAAAATTTGTTGCAAGTTTTGCTTAGAAGTACAAGCAAATTCACATAAAGCAACATCCTCAGGTACCAACTCGTAAATCCCTAGTCCTTCCATTCGTTCAAAATCGTTGACAAGGATAGATTTGAACAAATGCTGTGGATAAATATCCATTGGCAAAACCTGTTCATATTGTCCTGTAACAACG
>JAHDHB010000297.1:0-3329 GCA_020631545.1 Saprospiraceae bacterium
GAATTTCAAAATACAAGCATAGTTTCTGAACGACAGCTAGTTGTAAAGATTTTTTTTGACCGTTTTCCGAAGGGTAAAAGTAGACGTTGCTCACGTTCATTTCTCCCTAAAACGGTAACTCGTAATTCGTAATTCGTAATTCCTAATTCTTAACTAATGGCGTAGCCGTCTTGAGTTCTTTGTGGCAAAAAATCACCGAAACCATGAGCAAATAATTCCTGTAGCTACAGCAGCATTTAAGGACTCAGCACCGCCCGAAGAGGGAATTCCAATGCGATGAGTAATCGTAGCTGCTAGTGCATCGCTAATTCCTTTGCTTTCATTTCCAATGAGTAAAAAACCGTTTCTTTCTAAAGTTGTTTCATAGATGCTTCTCCCTCCTAAAACAGCACCATAAATGGATTGTTTTGGATATTGAGAAAAAAGTGTTGGGACATTCAATTCTATTGCTTTGACGCGAAGGAAGGCGCCCATACTTGCTTGAATAACTTTGGGATTGTAAAGATCTACACAATTTTCTGAACAAAATAAGTACTCCAAGCCAAACCAATCGGCTATTCGCCATAAAGTTCCTAGATTGCCCGGATCTTGAATACCATCTAAGACTAAAGATAGGTTATTCTTTATCAAATTTGATTCAATTTCGACCTTGGATTTCTCTAGAACCAATAACACCTTATTTGGAGTAGAAAGGGAAGAGATAGATTTCAATTCTCTTTCATTGATAACGGTCAATTTATCCTTGATGTTGTGCAATTTTTTTTCATGTAGATCCACCCAATCTTGTGTAGCATAAATGCTCTGAATTTTAAGATCAGGCTGTCGAAGTATTTCCAAAGCAATTTTATTACCCTCTGCGATAAAATTATCATACCTTTGACGAAATTTCTTTTTTTTCAGGGCGTTAATGTATTTAATGGCAGATTTTGATAACATAAGGCACGCATCTATTTTAAAATCCCTTTTTCTAGGGTTATGTGGATTGTTCGTATTAGCAAGTTGCAATAATACCAAATATCTTGCTGAAAATGAATACCTACTCAAGAAGAATGTAATAGAAATCAACTCCGACCTAAATATTGAGAAGAAGAGCAACTTAGCATATGAGTTAAAAACGCTTACCAAGCAACAGCCCAATTCTAAGTTTTTAGGTACTTTCCAAACGCGACTGTGGATGCACAATCGCTTAAATAAAACGGAAGACAAATTAAAAGCAAAAGGAGCATCCCTGAAAAAATTTAAAGGGTGGATCAAGCGTAAAGTCTCTGAACCTCCCACTATTTTTAGCCCACGGCTTACGGAAGAAACGGCTGAATCTATACAATATTACTTAAACAATAAGGGGTATTTTAATGCAGAAGTAAAACATCACGAAATGTTTTATGATAGCAACAAAGTCAAAGTAACTTATAATGTACGACTGAACAAAGCCTTGAAAGTAAAAGAAGTAATCGAAGAGATTAAAGACGAAGAGCTTACTCGAATTATTCAAGCTGACAAGGAAAATACCTTTTTAAAAAAAGGAAGCCCCGTTAGTAATAACTTGTTTGATCAGGAAAAAAGTAGATTGACGCTATTGTTGAGAAATAAGGGATATGCCTACTTTTACCCCAATTACCTCAAGTTTATTAGCTATGATTCAACCAATTATGAAGCTTCGATAAGCACCACCATTTTACCGCCTAATGACGGTGGCGAACATGAAGTCTATTCGATTGGGGATGTTTATATTTATCCGAACTACTCTCCAGCAATAGATGAGATGGAACGTTTAGATACGCTTGATGTGGGCAATGGGTATTATTTTTTGAAGAAAGAAGGGGAGAAGATGAAGGTAAAACCCAAAACCATTCTCAATGCCATTTTTCTACAAAAGGATAGTATTTTTTCTCAGGAAACCTATGACATCAGCAATAAAAAATTGGGGAACTTAGGTATCTATAAGTTTGTAACGATTAAGTATGAAAAAAATAGATTCAAGCGGAATGAAATTACTGTTCGGATCTATCTTACCCCTAGGAAAAAGCAAGAAATTGGCTACTCTTTTGAGTTGTATACTAGCAATCGTACCAATAGTTCAGGAACGGGATTAGGCGTTGGTGCTGATGTAACTTACCGAAATCGAAATCTATTTAAAGGTGCGGAAATATTTCAAGTGACGCTAGAGGGTGGGGCAGAGTTTGCCCTCAATTCCGATGAGGCTAATATCCTTGAAAAACTGATTAACTCTTACAACTATAGTGCAAAAACGGATCTGTATTTTCCTAAGTTTGTAGTGCCATTTCCTATACAACGCTCCATTAAAAACAAATCTCCGAAAACTCGATTATCGCTTGAGGCAAGTGGACAAAAGATATTTGACTCTTATACCGAACGGGTTTTTTCTTCTGCATTTGGATATGATTGGCAATCAGGTTCTCACGTAAGGCATGTTTTGTCGCCTGTTGCTTGGGAGTTTGTCAATATTATTGATACAGCGGCAACCTTCGTTCAAGTTTTGGAGGCCAATCCTTACATCGCCAATAGTTTTTCGGATAATTTCTTCCTAGGCGGCAATTATTCCTTTTTCTATACAGGACCTACGCGGAGAAATGGTTCTTCTTGGTTTTTTAAAGCCTATACCGATGTTTCGGGAAATTCCTTGTCTGTACTTGACCTTGTAGCAAAACCTAATGCCGATCTTCAATTGTTTGGCTTGGATTACTCTCATTTTATTCGAGGGGAGTTGGATTTAAGGTATTACAACAATACTTCCCGTCGTTCCACCTTCGCTGCTAGGATAGCGACTTCGGCTGGCCATTCTTGGAATACCCAAACGCTTCCCTACGTCAAACAATACTCTGTCGGAGGAGCGAATAGTATTCGAGCCTGGCTACTCCGCGATCTTGGTCCTGGAGGTTATATCAATACGGACACTCTTGATGTTTCCTACCAAGCAGGTGATTTTCGACTAGAAGGTAGCGCTGAATTTCGTTTCGATATCTTTTGGACGCTCGAAGGAGCCTTCTTTATGGATTTTGGGAATATCTGGACGCTGAGAACAGATGAAAGCCGCCTCAACTCTAACCTAACTTCTGATTTTCTTAAACAAATCGCCATAGGTATTGGGTATGGTCTTCGGTTTGATTTCTCCTATTTTGTTTTTCGCGTAGATTTTGGTTATCGCCTCAAAAGTCCTTACCGTTTAGGCCAAGATGAAACAGGTTCTTATTTTTATCCCCAAGGGTTTAAATTTAAATACAGGGATAATGATGGTATCTTGAGGCGCCGTGGCCAATTCAACATTGGCGTTGGTTATCCGTTTTAGGAGTGACGTTTTAGGAGTGACG
>JAHDHB010000297.1:3429-8219 GCA_020631545.1 Saprospiraceae bacterium
CAATTCAACATTGGCGTTGGTTATCCGTTTTAGGAGTGACGTTTTAGGAGTGACGAATTAGGAATTAGGAATTACGAGTGGCTCTTACTACGATTTTTGGGAGAGGGAATTCCCTTAAAACAATAAAAAATATTCTATACACTAAAAAAATCATCATGCCCAACATCTATATCACTGAAAAATTAGATCAAAAACAAAATACTTACTTGTTAGAAAGATGGAAATTACTCGCCCAAAAACTCCATATCCCTAGTAGTAAGTGTCTTGAGATTTATCAGCTTATCCAAGAAAAATATGGCGAAAAACACCGAAAGTATCACAATTTATCGCACATCTATTCGATGCTACTCCTAGCAGAACAGGAGCACAAACAATTTGTAGCCCCTGATCTTTTGGCGTTAGCGATTTGGTTTCATGATATAATTTATAATGCCAAGCGCAAGGATAATGAACAAAAAAGCGCTGATTTTGCTAGAAAACTCTTAGTTGATTATTATCCTACAGAAAAATTAGATTTACTAGAAAAGATGATTGTCAGTACAAAAAAACATGTACCGCTTGCTGATTTTTCTGATATTCATTGGTTGCTAGATTTTGATCTAGCTGTACTTGCAGCAGATCGTCCTATTTATGAGCAATACACCTTAGCTATCCGACAAGAATATAAAATTTTTCCAAATCTAATTTACAAGCCGGGGCGTCGTAAGGTATTGACTCATTTCCTAAACATGGATGCCATTTATTACACGGATAGTTTTAGAAGTAACTACGAGACTTTAGCTAGAGAAAACTTGAATTGGGAGATTAGCAGGCTATAACAAATAAATTGCTTAACTTTTAGCTTGCTTTCAGATTACATTTTTTTTGCAAATCCTAATGCTCAAATACAACTCCATATGCATACCATTAGAGTGACTACCTTAGGCGAATATATCAGATACAACTCCTGTGAGCGGCGCTTCAAACTCAATATTGACAAAAACTTAAGTGAACAGATACCCTTTTGGACGCGGTTGCAAAATCCGCTCGATGTAATACTCCAAGAAAATGGAAAAGGGAAGGAACGAGAATGGATGAATGCACTTCGAGCAGCTAATTTCACTGCTTTGCCTTGTGATGGAATGAGCAAACATGGGACAGCTATTACCTCTTGGGATTATTTTTTGCAGCAAGTCCAAAACCTAAAACAAGGGCAAAACGCTTTTGCGGAAGAAGTCATCATTGACGGCAAAATCAATGATTTTTACCTTTATGGTCAGATAGATTTCCTTCTAATATACTGGGAGGAAGATCGCCCAGTCTTTCGCATTGTCGAATGCAAAGCCAGTAGGAAAGAGGCCACCTATCAGCGTATCCAAATCGCTGCTTATAAGCTATTAGTACAGCAACTGCTCCAACGACTTAAGATACAGATAGATGGCGTAATGTACGATAACCTAGCTCTAGAAGGTGTAATAGCACGACTCGATGCACATAGCAGTCGTATCCAGAATATTTCGGATTTGAAGGCTCTTGATCTTTCACGGGAGGTGGCTGACATCCAACAGCTTTTGCAAGAAGAGGGAAAACTTAAAACCATTATCCATTCTGATTTGGATGAATTGCCCTTCCAACTACAGCATAAATGCGACTCTTGCCTCTTTAACATCCACTGCCTCAGTGAATCATCACGGCAGCGACGGATCGAGTTGCTTAGCCTAAATAGTGGCGTAGTACGTGCCCTAACGGATGTAGGAATTTATAACCTCGACCAACTCGCTGAAATGGATGATAAGGGGGCAATGGCTAAGGCGCTACGCAACAATAGCGGCTTTAATACACGCCTTGATACCCTCATTGCCAGGGCTAAAGCAAGAATTAAGAAGCTACCGCCAGTGAATTTGGACAAAACAGATGATAAGACTCTTAAGCAAGAAACCTTTGAAGTCACACCACTTGACAATAAAATTAAAAGTCAACTACCAGAGTATGTGCAAAAGAAACATAGGCTTATTCGCATATATCTCCATGTTTCTTATGACTATACCGAAAACCGCATTGTTGCTCTAGCCGCACATGTGACAAAGAGCCAACATCGGTTGCATACCGAAGTCAACTATAACAGCAAGCCGCCGCAGTTTGAGCCCTATTTACAAGAGCGAAACAAAGAGGGGGAAGTCGTGCATGAGGAACCACAAGGCAAATTTATCCTTCGCATGGTCGCTAATGAATGGACTAATAAGTTTGAAATAGACAACGCACGCGAAGAACAAGTCTTGGCCGACTTTTTTAAGGAAATTGGCGCCGCTATCAAACGAGTTGCGAAGGTAGGTAAAATTGGGCATGCCCCCGTCCATTTCTACGTATGGTCGAGGCAAGAAATGAAATACCTCATAGAAGCCTGTTCACGCAGTACAGACTCTCGCCCTTTGAACCATTTTAAGCAACTTTTGGGCTGTCGTGAAAAAACCGAACAACTCATCTACTCCTGTGTACAAGATGAGGTCTACCGCAAATATGCCTTGGGCTGGACAGGGCATGGTCTCACCGTAGCTTCCTCCTTGCACTGGTTTGGTACCACTTACCATTGGCATAGGGATGTAGATGGGGAAGAGGTAGATTTAAGCAAGATCTTTATGCAAGATCTCTTCGACTTCAAAACCGACCTATGGCTCACCCCCGATAGACTTTGGGCTACTGTGCCACATGCCAATAAACTCAGTAGGGAAGAACAATTTCATAGGCACACCCAACTTGGTCATCAAGCATATAGCTTCGAAATACGTAGCCGCTTTTCTGATTCCATTCCTGCACCTTATTTTTATGCTTATTGGGATTCTGCCAAACTACGGGGTAAACGCAAACTCAATCCTCGAGAATCCGCCATTATCAAACGCTACGAAAATGCAGCCGACTACCTAGAGGCATTTATCGAAGCGCGTACTTATGCCGTAAGGTGGATGGAAGAACGAATGACTTTTAAAAATTATCAAATCATAAAACCACCGCTCAAAATAGCAGAAATCACTAAATTTAAACTAGAAGTTAATAACATCGCTAGTGCAGCCAAAGATTTTATACAACTCGACCACCACATCAAGCTGACGGACTGGATTTCGGCACATTTCAAACCGCCGATTGATCGGATATCCGAGGGGCTCAGCTTGCCTCTAAAGAACGTGCATTGGGATGCAAAAAGCAAGCGACTCACTGCTCAAATCAACGTGACGGATTATGATACTGATCTAGACTCTTTACTCGGTAAGTGTTCCTATACTGTAGGCGATTTTGCTAGGGTGACAGAATGCTCTCCTTCTCCGGAGGAGGGGCAAAACCTCTACGCCATGCGCAGTGGAAAAACCTGCTTAATTGAATCTATTGAAGAGGATAGTGGCCATATTTGCCTCAGCATTATCCCTTTCTTCAAAGGTAAAGATGACTACATCCTTCCTAGCTTCCAACCCAAAACGACTGGCATACTCTACCGCTATGCCACCTTAGACGATAGTGCTTCGGAGTTTACCTATGGGAAGGTAGAGCGCCAACTGGATAAAATGCCTGATGCTCCTGCTTATGATTGGCTCAATACTAGCATTACCGATATTACTATTCCCCCCCAACGCTCTTTTCCAAAACTGGCAGCCTTAGAGGAATTCTTAACTGTACAACCTTTGTCTAGTGGTTTCCCTCTCGAAAGCAAGCAACGACAAGCAGTATTGGAGGGTATCAATGCTAAAATCCAACTTATGCAAGGCCCTCCAGGTACAGGAAAAACAACGACGGCTTCCATTGCTATACTCTTGCGTATTTTGGCACATATAAGCGGCTCGAAGCAACTTGTTTTGGTAGCAGCCAATACACACTTGGCAGTTAATACGCTCTTGCAAAAGATTGATGAGGAACTTCCTACCCTAAGGCAAGGTTTACAGCAGGCGGGGTTTTCCTTACCTAATGTTCAACTCATCAAACTACACAGCAGTAGCATTAATGCAGAGAATAGCCCTGCGGGAAATGTTATAGATATGACTGCAAAATGCTCCAAAACGAAACTGGGTGTAATGATGGAAAATCAGGTACTAGTCGTCGGTGGTACAACGGGCAGCTTACTCAAATTCTCTGACCACCTCCACTCTTCTAGACACCGTAAGTCCTCCATCAGTCAGTATAAAATTCCTATGCTGGTCATCGATGAAGCAAGCATGATGGTCTTCCCGCATTTCCTTTGTCTAGCTACGCTACTAGATACCGATGGACAAATCTTACTAGCAGGAGACCACCGCCAACTTTCGCCTATCATCGCTGGAGATTGGGAACAGGAAGACCGCCCACCAGTGGTCTTGTACAAACCTTTTGTAAGTGCTTATCAAGCTTTGTGGGATATCCGCAAAGGAATGAATAAGAAGGTATTGACTATTCAGTCCCTCGTAGTTTCTCAGCTTACACATACCTTTCGCCTACCTTATGATATCCGAAAACTAATCGCTAGGCTTTATCGCTTGGATGATCTGGAACTTAGTGGAGTGGGTAAGGTGTCTTCACCTTCTGTATCCTCTAATAATGCTACTAATCTTTGGACTAATATCTGGCAAGCCGAGGAAGGGCTTTTTTTGGTCATCCACAATGAAAATGCATCCAAGAAAACCAATGAAATGGAAGCGATTATCATTAGCCGAATCATGGAAAATGCTCCTAGTTTAGAGGCTGGTTCCACGGCCATTGTCACTCCACATCGCGCACAGCGGTCTAAGCTTAAAAATTGCCTTCCGCAGTCATAGCATCGATCTGATAGAAACGGTAGAGAAATTACAAGG
>JAHDHB010000298.1 GCA_020631545.1 Saprospiraceae bacterium
AATAGATTTACTCCAATGCTCTAAGTAATTCCCCTGCTTTCTTTCCATACCAACGATCTTTGTCCATCCCTTGTATCTGCTTCAATTTCACCTTGCAAAACTCTAGTTGCTCCAACTTCAAATGAGCTAAAGCGCTATACCATAAAGCTACTTGCTTTTGCTCTCCTTTTCCATTTTTGATCACAAATACAAAACGGTTGAGCGCTTCGGAGGGCTTTTCAAGACCAAGAGCATTTAATCCACGGTAGAAATTAATCGTTAATTTTTTTTCTAGATTGCTATCCGTAGAAGCATCAAGGAGATTGAGGTGTTTTAAGGAAGCTGTATATTGTTTTTGGACATAGGCTTTTTGAGCTTTTTCAAGTTCATCTAAATTGGCTTCATCCCTAAAATCGAGTTCGACAGGAAAGGGCGCATAGTTGGCTGCATAGTAGTCTGTTTGAGCCGCATTCGTAGTAAAAAGCCAAGTAGCAACGACCAAGAGCAACAAACTAGCGGCAATGGCTGCAATTCTCCATTGGCCTATGGAACGTACTGGAGTAGTCTGTTTTTCTTCTTCATAAGAAGCAAGAAAAGAATCGCCTATGGAGTCCAATTCTTTTCTTAGTTTCATAGCCTTTTTATCAGACAAGGCGGTAGCCATTTCTTGGTGTAGTCGTACTTCCGCTGCAAGTTCTGCATTCTCCTTTATTTGTTGCTCAAAAGCAGCTAAAGCAGTGCCTGAAAGTTCGCCATTGAGGTAGGCCGTTATAGTATCGTAAGTCTGTTCGTCGTTTATCATGAGTTCTTCAAGTCGTTAAAAAGATCATCAGATTTAATTAAGTCTACCAATTTACGTTGGCATAGGTATTTTCGCTTCTTAGCGTAGGCCTCACCACTCAAGTTTAAAGCTTGAGCGATTTGTTTCATGCTTTTTTTAGAGAAAAAGAGATTTAGAATGTTTTTGCATTCCTCACCTAGTAAATCAAATTTAGCACGATAAAGGCCGTATTGCTCTTGAAGCCCTATGTCTTCTCCAAAATCTGCCATAGATTCTGTAAAAGAAACATCGTTTTGGCCTGCCTTTTTTTTCTTGTAAAGTCGTTTATACCAAATATTCTTGCAAATGCTATAAAAGAAGGTGTGTAAAGTATGATTTAGTTTAAAATCACCATCCTTTACCTTCTCATAAATCACCATAATGGCGTCTTGGAAGACATCTTTAGCATCTTCACCTATGCCACCATTATTGATGATATAATCAACAATGCTGTTAAAATAGCGTTGGTAAAATTCTTTGATGATAGTTGAATCACCGGAGGCGATTCCTTGAAGATAGTACTCGTCTTTTGTTAGTGTTTTTAGCACTCCCATTTCTACAAAGGTATGTAAATGTGTTTGATATTGTCAAGTGTTTTCGTGTTTTTTTGATAGAAAAACTAAAAACAGTAGACGAAACACAAGTGTAATTTATTATTAGTCAGGCAAATTTAGCTAAAAATATATTAAGGATAAATGTTTCAAGCTGAATTATTTTTATAAAAAAGTAAATGGTAGAAAATAGAACGCCTAACGCTCATAACCAATTTCAAGTGTATTTAGCGCGTTGCCCTTTTAATATAGGGTGAATGATATCGTTAATTAGTGCTTGACCTAAAAGTGTTCTTTTCTTGGATTTATGTTATTTCATAGTCCCCCCATAAACGCATTCACCTTATGACACCACCCCGTAATTTATTAAAATTTTCTATTTCGGTCAGCCACTAATTATGGTTTATTTAGTGATTTCAATCTTTCTTGTCCCTTCTCCCGACAACAAGATTTCTAATCCAAAACCACCTTAATATCCTCTAAAAGACAAGCAAAACATCAATTTAAAATAAAAAATATTACTCCATAAAAGCAATAATAGTCAGCAATTTAAAAATCAACAATTTTAAATTTGGAAAAAAAACCAAAAAAGGAGGTCACCTTTTGGGGCCTAAAAGTACTAATAGGCAAACGAGCTTGATTTACGGCTCCGTTTTAAAATGCCTTTTTTCTTGTTACTTGTAGTATTTATTTAATTTTTTTTGAACGTTCAGTGTGGCGCTGAACGAAAATGTTGATAGTTCTCATGGGCAAGCAAGGAGTTCAAAAGTGTTCACCTTGCTTCCCTCTTTAATCCCAAGAAAACACGATGTTTTAATAGTATTACATCTCATTTCCTTCTCCTTTACACGCATAATTCAACCATTGCTTTATAGAGCAGTTAAGTCTCTTAGCTGTAAGGGGATTTCTATGTCTAAATCTTTAACAATAAACAAATTTTACACCATCATGAACTTTTTTAATGACAATTGTATCGCTCGAACCTTCCTTAAATTTTATATCGTTTTGACTATTGTAGCTATGTTATTTGCCAATGTCTTACTAGCACAAAGTTGCCATTTTCAATTGGACTTAAAATCCAATTCGACGTATAGCACGGGTTGTTTTTCTACTACAGGAAGCTCTCATGTGTCTGCAAATCATTGGGAAGTGAAAGGAACCGAGAAAGGAGCGGCCTTTTGTTACTTGGAGCCAAGATTGAATTTTTCACACTGTGATAGTACAGATTTACTAGTCGGATTCCATGTAAATCGAACTGGTTTTATGCAAAAGAGTGATTATGTAGCGGTCTTGGCGCGTTCAAACTATTTAGCAGATTGGGAAGATGTTTTGCATTTAGATGCTGCACTTTTCAACAAACTGCATGACAATGTTAGTTATCACGAAATAGTCATCCCCAAGGAATTTTATAAAGATATTCAGCAATTGCGCGTTCGTCTTGTCGTTCACTCCTCCATAAATGGAAGTCCGATTAAAATCAAAAATTCAGAGTTCTTCGTGAGTTCTGCCCAATTGCCCCTTGAATTGAGAGGGTTTACAGCAGAATTAAACAAGCGCAACCAAGTACAATTAGCGTGGACAACAGAGCAAGAAGTGAATGTCTCTCATTTCGAAATTCTAAGAAGTCAAGATGCTCAAGAATGGGAATTGCTACATGAAATGATAGCTAACAATGAAGAAGGGATCAACGATTATGACTTCAAAGACAAGCCTCAAGGAAATGGCACTTACTATTATCGCTTGAAAATGATAGACTTTGATGGTCGCCATCAGTATTCGGATGCCGTTGCCGTCAAGGTTGAAGCCAAGAGTACACTCACAGTATATCCTGTTCCTGCCAATGACCAAATCAGTATCACAACGGGCTTTGGAAGGGGCGTTGCTACTATTCAAATTTTTGACCAAGCAGGTCGCCTTGCAGGCCAACAGAATATTGAATCCAATTATGCTCAATTAGCTGTAAGTCACTTACCCAACGGTACATATTTCATCCGAGCATTCAATAAAGACCGCATGGAAACCGTAAGTTTTATCAAAACGAGTCTGTAGTTAAGCGTTAGTCGTCTAGGCTTGTTTTGCGAAGTCACTTTATTTACTACTGCTACCTTTTCACTTGCTTTATCTCTATTTACCAACCATTTAATCTTTTTTTACCATGAATCGCATGTCAACTAAAACCACCTTATTTTTGAGTCAAAAAATTTCACTGTTATTAATCGTTAACCTATTTATCCATTACAACAGTTTTGCACAATCCGAAGTTTGGAATTCCATGGAACAAGAATTGGTGAAGGAAGGAATCATCCATGAACCGATAGGATTTTCAACACCGACTAGTTATGAAAGAACCTTTATACTTCATGCCTATACCTTAAATAGAACACTAGGAGGAATCTTAAAAAATATAGAAAACCAAGAAAACAAAACAAGAAAATTTGAGGCCATTGTCAGCGCTGCCAATAAAATCCACTTGTCTTGGAACATTATTTCAGAAGAAAATATTACCCATTTTGAAGTCTATAGAAGCAAAGATAAGAAGCACTGGCAATTGATTAATGCGATGGACGTGAATGGACAAAAAGCCTATGAAATGGAAGATTTACTTGCCTCCACAGGCACTTATTATTATCAATTGAAACTAAAAGATGAGGGTGGAAATCGTAGTTTTTCTAAGATCGTTTCTGCAAAAGTAGAAGGAAATGGACAATTGCAAGTTTTTACCCACCCCAATACCAAGCGTATTTCGGTAAAAGCCGACTTAACGCAAAAAAATATGATGCTCCAAGTATTTGACCGAAATGGTCAATTAAAAAGTGAGCAACTGTTAACATCTAACGAAGCACAACTTGATTTTGATGACCTACCTAATGGAAAATACACAATTCGAGTATTTAATGGTCAACAAATGGAGAGTGCAAGTTTTGTTAAAAATGGCAGATAGGTAAAGCTATCGCCAAACCTTCGTTTTGCGGTCATCCCTCTATCTAAAAGTAGATAGAGGGATTTTCCACTCTAACATAATACTAACTATCAGTAGATTATGCGTGTATTCGCGAACAACTCTATCCCTGCCTTTCTCTCCTCAGGTCCCGATAGAAATGCAAGAGGAGTCCGTTTCAGCATTTATTCTTAGCGATAAAAAGTCCAAACCTCAGAAAATAAAGCATAAAATCTTAGAAGCGAGCTCGTTCTCCCTTTGGAGGGATCCCGTATCGCTATCGGCAGAGGGTTGTAAGCAAAATAAACTCAACTTAGTTTGATTTTCAAACTAAGATTGCTTATCTTTGTAACGAAAATAGTTAGTTTGAATTCAAAACTAAGAAAGAACAAAAAACGAATGACAACTCAAATACTAATAGAAAAAATCACGCAGGCTAAAAAAATAGCTGAGGTATTGGATCCTAAAGATTTAAAAGGATCATACCGAACAGCCGTGAAGCTATTACATCCAGATGTTTGTGCTTTACCTCAAGCAGCCACTGCCTTAATTCGCTTAAATGAGCTGAAGGCAATCTTTGAGCATGGTAAACTTTACAAGGATGACGCTGGAGAAATGAGGGCAAAAGAAAAATCAGTTAGTTTTACTGGACTTCCTAGTCTATTGAAAATGTCTCATGCAAATTATCGTAAATTAAAAAACCTAAATTCAGAAGCTGCGAGTCAATTTCATCGCTATTTGCCAAAAAGTCTTGAGTTAGGAGGTGATTTGATCGCTAATTTTAGTCATCGGGCTGTACCGCTTAGTGGGCTGACCTTGCCACAAAAGCATGTCAACTGGATTCTTTCCCGAATGTTAGAAGTTTGTTCTTGGATGGCTCAAGAAGGTTATGTACATTGTGGTATAAATCCAGAGAGTGTTTTCGTAGTGCCGGAAACGCATGGTGTTATCCTAGGGTCTTTCTACCACATGAGCTTAGAAGATGGACGATTGCGTACCATTTCTGCTAAGTATAAAAATTGGTATGCTCCAGAAATCTTCAAGGAAAAACGAGCAATAACTACTATAGATATTGAATTGTGCAAGCGAACAGCAGCCTATTTACTAGGAGATAAGTCGGGGGTTGGCGTTAAACTACGGAAGACACACAATAGAGACTTTATAGATTTCTTACTAAATAGTCATACCGATACGTTCGAATGCTATCGGGATTATCGAAATCTATTGAAACGAAACTTTGACAATAAATTTCATCCTCTTTCCTTGTAAGCAGCTAAGGAATTTTCTGCGCTGCGCTTGAACTTCCGATAGCTATCGGAAGTTTGACAAAAGACAAAGGACTTTTTTGTTCCAAAAAATTATCGTGATTTTTAAAATCGTGAATTGTCTCACGGTTCGAAAAGACCAAGTAGCTAAGGGGAACTACACTGACTAAGCCCAACTCGCCTAGCCCCTCCCCTAGTGTGAGTTTGAGCGTGTGAGGGGGGACTAGCAATTTATATTCGATATACACGCTAGTTATTTAGCGTTCAAAATAAACCGAAGCAAGGACGATTCTTGCTGTGTTAATAATTAAGGAATACACTTTTTTTTACTCAAAAAATAACTCAATCATGGGATACACAAGTTGGTCAAGTGATGCATACAAGCATTTAAAATCCTCTTATTCCAAAAAGTCTAGAAATGACATTTTTACTTCCAATAAAACTCGAACGATTGCGGATTCGATGAATCCTCACGGTCTTGTTTTTCGTGAAAGCCGGGATTCTGATGCACATCCGAATTCACTGGCTGTAGCAGTTTTCTTGGATGTAACAGGTTCTATGGGGAAAATTCCTGAAGACTTAATCCGTAATAAACTGGGTTCGTTGATGGATACTATTATTGACCATAAAGTAGAATCTCCGCAAGTCATGTTTTCTGCCATTGGAGATCATTATTCTGATCGCGCACCGCTTCAAGTTGGTCAATTTGAGTCTGGAACAGATGAATTGAGCAAGTGTTTGACGAGTGTGTTTATCGAAGGAGGTGGCGGTGGCCAAAACAAAGAATCTTATCTACTTGCGTGGTTGATTGGGGGTAGACATACGTCGATTGATTGCTTCGAGAAAAGAAATGAAAAAGGGTTCCTGTTTACCATAGGCGATGAGAAAAACTGGGATCACATTGAAGCCAATCGTATCAAAGCCATCATGGGGTATAAGCAATCCGATGCATTGAAAGCTAGTGAGTTATTGGCACAGGCGCAACGTATGTACCATGTATTCCACATCCATATTAATGCGACCTCTTACAAGAACGATCCGAATGTCATTGGGTATTGGAGAGATTTGCTTGGTGAGCGTTTGCTTATTTTAGACGATCATTCTACCATCGCCGAATTGATTGCAACTACCGTAGCTGTTGTGAAAGGCGTAAACATTGATGAGGTAGCATCGAATTTTGATGCAAGTACGGCTAGTTCAATTAAGAAAGCACTTGTCAATGTATCTAAAGACATTACAACCAATCCTGATAAGGGAGTGATTAATTTATAGGAAATCAGGAATCAGGAGGTGGGACAAAATAACGGCTTGACTCCTGATTCTTTTTTTAAAACCTAAATGAATAAGCTAATTCCGTTACATCGGTCACTTCACCATCCACTTTTCGGATGATTTCATTTAGGAAAACGCCTTGTTTATCATAGACATAGGCTGTTTTTATCGTAGGAAGTCCTGTAGTAGATTGAACTCGCTCTATTAGATTTCCTTTCTTATCATATTTGAAAACCTGACTAACCATTTTTCCATATTCACGTTGGTTAATGGCGATGATTCTTTCTTGAGCATCATAGGTATACCGCTTCATATATTCACTGTAAGGAGTATAAATTAGTTCCTTATAAACTTTTTGATTCTTAAGAATATATAAGCTTAGAATAGGCGTCTGGGCTTCATTTAGTTCCTTTTTTTTGATGAATTCAACCACATTTTCTTGCTGTTCTCCTTTTAGGAAATATTCAGTCTGTAACTTTTCTCCTTGAATAAATTCCTCTCTACGACTTAGTGATTGATGCCCATTCCAATGTAAGCGAACGGTATTTTCTACTTGATTATTTGCGTTTGTTTCCGTAATTTCTTGTAAGGTCTTCTCCTTATAGCTAAAATGCTTCGTGGTACTTAGCAACTCCTCCTCGCGTTCTTCAATAAATTCAAGTTTATTCCATAGATCATAACCGTAGAGCAAGGTATTTGTATCTACCTTATGCTCGTTTTTTTTAAGAAATAGCTCCTTGGTCAACAGCCCTGATACGTTAAAAAACAATTGATGAGAAAGAAGTTGAGGCGTAAAGTTCGGCTGAGCATCCTTCAAAGTTATGTTTCCTTTGTGGAATTTGAGTGCAATTGATTTTATATGGTATAATTTAGTGAACTCTGGATTGACTAGGGTTGAAGGGGGAGATACCTGTGCAGGATGACCAATTATGGCTGAATTAATCAAGGTTATAGCCGTTTCTTGCGAAAATGAGACCGATACCATTGTAAGAGTCAGGAACAATGTTGATAGGTATTTCATCTTGTGTATTAGGTGGTTAGTGTGATTAAAACATGGGGTGCTTATATGCGTATGAAATAATAATAAAACTAGTAAAATGTTGGTATAATGGCAAAAATAAAAGCGATAAATCACTAAATAATAAAGAAATGATTTCTTTCCCTACCTCCATCGCTTAGCTATCTCGGATGATCTGGCGTCCTTTCTCAATTTATTTTTTCGAGTGATAGTGGCTTTGACGATCTTATAACCATATAAAACTCATAAGAAGATATAAGCATAACGTGACGTACTAGAAGCAAAAGACTTATAAGACGAACCAAGGGGTTAAAACCCATAGCCATCAACTTAAGCCAAGAAAGTGTGAGAATGCTGCCGTCTGGAC
>JAHDHB010000299.1:0-1282 GCA_020631545.1 Saprospiraceae bacterium
AAGACCGCGAGCTTCTGCTTCTTTCCGTAGATAAATAGAATCTGCTTCCCCTTTGGCAATGCGTCGGATTTGCTCTGCTTGTGCTTCGGCAGCGATTTCGATTTTGCGTTTTTCGATTTCGGCAAGAACGATTTCATCTGCTTCACGAGAGGCTAGTTCTTTGGCGGCACGCGCTTTCTCTGCGAGTTGTTCTGCTTTATAAGCTTCTTCTAGGGCTTTTGCCGTTTGTACTTTTTCTGCTGCTGTCGCTTTTCGTAAGAATTCAGCTTCTTTTTCACGACGCAAGGCATCAGAATCTGCTACCGTTACTTTGGCTAAGTTTTCTCCTTCTACAGCGGTTGCGTTTGCTTTGGCAATATTTACACGCTCATCCTGTAAGGCATTCGCTTCCCCAATTTTCGCAGAAGCTTCAGCTTCGGAGATTTGGATACGCTTCAACCGTTCTGCATCTGCAACCCCCGCTTCTGCTTGTGCATTTGCGGTAGCAACTTTGATACGTTGGTCTTTTTCTGCTTGTGCTGCACCGATAGCTCCATCACGGTTTTTCTCCGCTACGCTTTTCTTAGCATCGTTTATCGCTTTGGCAGCGGCTTCCTTTCCTAGTGCTTCGATATACCCCGATTCGTCCTTGATATCCGTTACGTTTACGTTGATAAGGTTCAAACCGATTTTCGTTAATTCTTGACCTACGTTAGAAGAAACGTTGGACAAGAATTTGTCTCTATCTGTATTAATTTCCTCAATATCCATGGTAGCCACGACTAGACGCAACTGCCCTACGATAATGTTTTCAGAAAGCTGTCGTACACCTTCACGATCCAAGGCCAACAAACGATCCGCAGCGTTTTCCATAACGCCCGGTTCCGTTGAAACCCCTACAGTAAATTGAGAAGGAACATTGACACGAATGTTTTGCTTACTCAAGGCTCCTCGAAGATCGACATCAATCGAAATCGGTGTCAAATCAAGGAAAGCGTAATCTTGGATAACAGGCCACACAAAAGCGGCTCCACCGTGAATACAGCGGGAAGCTTGTCCCTGACCTGTTTTTCCATAAACGACAAGTATACGATCAGAAGGACAACGTTTATAGCGAGTGGCAGCCCATAGCACCATCAAAAAAACTAAGCCTACAATCCCTGCACCAATTATCAAAAAGAATGATCCCATAGTTGGTAAAATTGTTTGAATGAATAAAATGGTTTGTTTTATTTGGAGAATTCTACTCCAAGAACAAGCTTTTCAGCTTCACGTTGAAGAAGAACTGTATTATACGAAAGTA
>JAHDHB010000299.1:1382-3985 GCA_020631545.1 Saprospiraceae bacterium
TAATTTAACAAAAAATATTCGCTTTTAGTTGAAATCCTTGATTTCATTATCCGCTTATCGTTGTCGAATGTTATGTAAATCGCTATTATAGAGTGTCATACCTATGGCCGCTAACTCTTGATTTAAGCTGTATGCTATGGCCTCATTAAAAGCGAGTCGATCCTGATGGAATTCATCAAGAGTAGCAGAAGCCACTTCATTTCGCAATTGCGTAGCCAATATTTGTTTGGCTAATAAATTAGCCCCATTTCGGTCAAGCGCTAACAAGCGTTTTGCCGCGTTTTCCATAATGCCTTCTTCTGTAGATATACCAACCAAAAATTCTGCTTTGCCTTCTAGTTCTTCCCCATCTTTAGTAGAAATCGACTGAATATCTAACTCAATGATAGAAGGCGTTAAGTCTAAGTAGGCATAGTCTTGTAGAACTGGCCAAACAAAAGCAGCTTTTCCATGTAGGCATCGAAAGGTTTCTTGGCCTTCTATTTTACCATAGATAACTAGCACTCTATCGGAAGGACAACGCTTGTAACGTGTCGTGGCCCAAAGCAACATTAGTATATTCAATCCAAGAATACCTGCTACAATGATCAAAATAGACATCTTAAAATTAGTTTATTCTTTTCCTTTCTCTAAGAGTAACAGCTCTGCATCTAGAGGTTCTACTAGCAACAATTCATTATCTATAATGTCGATCACACGAATTCGGGACCCCGTAGGGATTTGCTTTCCGTCTGTCAATGCCGCCATTTCGCGTAAGCGTCCTTGTATTTTGATATGAACTTTTCCTTGAGCCGATTTATTGGGAGGGATGACAAGGTAAACATCACCGACTTGATCAATGGCATTATCAATGTCCATATTGCCGCTACTTTGCAACTGGATGAACATGTACATGATGTAAGCTACTAAAAACATAGCTGTTAGGCCAGAGCCAAAAGAAGCAATAATGGCCAAAAACAAGGGGCCACCAGAACTCAATACAAGTACACCTGCCCAGCCAAAGAAGGTAAAAAAGGCAATAATACTCCGTAAAGAGAATATCGTAAAGTCACTATCAAAACCATCTAGTGTGTGATCCGCATGACCAAAATCGGCATCTCCGTGGTCTAGATCGATATCGTGATCATGGTCTAAGCCTAAAAGACTCAATACAAATTGAATGACGAACAACACACTAAAAACGATAGAGATAGTCCAGTATATCTTCTCTGGATCGCTCAAGGCGCCCCACCAATCTTCTAAAAACAATGCTGGCATGTAACTTCTAATTTTTGGGTTAGTGAGAGCTTTATCTAAAAGGTTTCTCCCCTTTCGCTCGAAAAGTCGTACGATGTGGGAAAACCATGAGGCTAGATTAACTTTATGCTCTAAATTTTGGTGTTCGCAAGAAAAGTACTAGAAAAAATGTTGTCTTTTAAATATGTTCGACAAATTATAGTGATTTATCGGCAAACGGTTGGTGAGGGGCGAGGTGTGAGGTTTTAGACGGTATCTTCGCTTTGTGTTCCCTCCTGCTCATTTCTCATCTCCTCCTTTCTTTTCTCTTCCATCTTGTGGTCTAGTTCATCTACTTCTTTGGTATCGTAATCTCCGAACCAACCTTTTAGTTTTTCTCTTGATTTTTGAATCACTCCTTCATCGATGTGTGCCGTTAGTGCTAGAACACCAAAACTGAGCACACTCAAATCGTCGGTATAACCAATGATGGGCAGGAGAAAATCAGGTACTAAATCGAAGGGCAACAAGAAATAACCAATAACTCCCGTGATGATTTTTTTTGCCCAACTCGGCGTTTCTTTCCGCTTAAAGGCATAATAGAGCAACAAAACAGGGTAAGTGGTCTTCACCCCGATAGTTTTAGCCACTCGATTAAGTTTCTCACTCAATTTAAGCTCGGAGAATTCCTTTTGATATTTTTCGAAATCTTCTTTCATAATTTGATGGTCTATTGATCTACTCAATAAGCTAAAATACTATTAATTCTTTCAATCATCGTCAATCCTTTCTAATCTTTTAACTCTTTTTTCTAGCAAATTGGTTCATTTTCTTTGAGCAGAATCGACTAATTACTTGTTTTTTTAGATGAGTAGATTGTAGTATCCACAAGTTAAGAGCTTATCAATGGCTGCACTCTCCCAAAGAACAAACGATGTCTAATGCAGTAATCTCCCCCAGATTAGCCAGCATTTTAGCTTTTCTTGAGTTGAACTAACTGCCCGTATATCATTATTATGAAATAGACATAGTTAGACGATTTAAGTAGTTAGGCCTCTTCTAGCTTGTCCCGAAAGCTATCGAAGCTTGTCTTTTGTCCTATGTCCTTTGTCAATCAGTCTTTTCAAGCGATAGCGTAGAAAATCCTTTCAGTTTAGGGCAAAAAAAAACAGGGCTTCGAACGCGAACGTCCTACACCCTGTAACCCCAAAAAAACAATATAAAACTATGTTACTATCCAAAAAACAGCAAACTTTTTACTGTTCCCCGATTCGTCTTTACCATATCTAGTTGATTCCTTGGTTAAACTGGAATCCTAGGGCTTTTTTTTAGTAAAAAACAGGGCTTCGAACGCGAACGTCCTACACCCTGTAACCCCAAAAAAACAA
>JAHDHB010000299.1:4085-8204 GCA_020631545.1 Saprospiraceae bacterium
TTACTATCCAAAAAACAGCAAACTTTTTACTGTTCCCCGATTCGTCTTTACCATACCTAGTTGATTCTTTCACTTACCAAGAATCAAGATTTTTCATCTTCCTATCTTTTTCCTCAAAATTCATCTTTAAGACGCTGCTTCAACCTAAAGTCACTTTCTGACAATAAAAATTGTATTTTTTCAGAAGAAACACACGTAAAAATCGAATTTTCAATACAAAACTAGTGGTAGAAAGTTATTTTTTCTCAATTTTATTTTGAGACTAAAACAAAAAATAAAATCAAACCACATACTCAAGCTCCTCAACATAAAGTTTATTCACATGGAATTTTTAAAGCATTTAGCTATTTCAACTATTTGAGACAGCAATGTTTGGAGAAATCATAATCTGGTCTTCAAGCACATGCGTCCTCCATTAAATCAAATCTATTTTTTAGACTAGAGATAATTTAGCAGGTCACTTTTTCATAGGAGCTATTCATTAAAAACATCAATGAATAAGCTTATTTACTAGTGGTTCAGCTCCTAAGGAATGGATAGTTTAGGAGCGCACTACTAGTAGATTTTCTTGACTAGAATTGATTTAATCGCCAACGAAGGTGGCTGTCCACTTTTACTGAAGGAGACGCAGCATGAAGCAATACCACGCGCAGACGTATTGCGTGGTTTGCTCTTAAGACTTTGCTTGCTCTTCTTAGTTCTAGCTTGAGCAGTTTAGAGGCTGTTAAGGAAAAGAAGGCTCACTATTCTTTAGCTGTAGGTTCACAACAAAATTGGAGCTTACGATTTATCATTTTTAAACCAGACATCTCTTTGAGGGAATGGAATTTCAATACCATTTTCCCGAAATGCTTGATCAACTAAAAAGCGAACATCACTTTGTATATCTCTATGATTGATAAAATCGAAAGACCAGTAGAAAACCTCAAAATTCAGTGAAGAGTCTGCAAAGTCGGTAAATCGAACAAAAGGAAGTGGTTCTTTAAGAATTTTTTCGTGCTGATCGACAGCTTCTAGGAGTAAGCGTTTTACCAGGGCAGTATCAGAGCCATAAGCAACGCCCACAAGCACAGAAAAACGAACACGCTCATGATTGTGGCTCCAGTTGTTTATCTGATTACCTACCATGATTGAATTGGGGATGATCAACATAACATGATCTAACGTTTCCACCTTAGAAGTTCGGATACCAATTTTGGTAACACTACCTAAGACACCGTCAACTTCAACCACATTACCAACTTCAATGGTACGCTCAAAAAGCAAGATAATTCCAGAAACAAGGTCATTCAGCGTTTGTTGAATACCTAGCCCAAAACCTACGGCCAAGGCTGCCAATGCCCCCCAAATAACGGTCAAATCAATACCTAAGCTCTGAATAGCGGCTAGTGTACCTATCGTATAAATAATGTACTTTAGGATCTGATTTATGGCGTATTGAGCCCCCTTGTCAGAGCCCGATTTGCGATAGATAGGAGGAAGTATTCTATTGATAAGAAGATAGACAATAAACTTTATGACCGTAACTATCGCAACAAAATAAAGTATACGTATAATCTCAAACTCAAAATTTGTTCCTTCGAATAAGGTATAATTTAGTATATTTTTCAGCCAATCCATATATTCTCATTTTTTTATGTGGGCTACGAAGATAATGATCTAATCGGAAAAAATTGAAGGATTTTTCAAGGGAATATTATTTATTTTCGAGAAGTTCAACCTTTTGATTTTTTCCTCTTTTTTTGTATTATAACCTTACAGAATAGCACAGCAGTGGTTTTATTTCTTTTTAAGAATTTCAAGGACAAAGCTTAAGTAAAAAATGCCTAGGCTGCCGTTAACTGCCTAGACATTACAAAATATAAAGAACTAATTACCATTCAAATTTGTACTTAGGTCAGTGAAAAAATAAGACATCAGGACGGCCTTAGAGGATGCCGCCCTGATTCTTTACCTAAGAATTAGAATTACCATTTAATTGTATAAAAGCACCAATCATTGTGAAATGCTTCGTTTTTCTGGGAGGTTAAAAAGGATTCTACAATCCTAAAGAATCATATAAAAGTAGAGTTCTATTCATTCGCGTTTAATTCCTTTAATAACTTAATAGCTTGCTCTCTATAGAAAGAATCCGCAGCATTTTTCTCCAGATCGTCTAGAATAGAGGTCGCACGCTCCTTCTGTTCGTCAGCAAGCAAGGCTAAAGCTAAAAACCACTTTCCCTTACCTTTGTCTTCTTCAACATATTGAAGGGAATTCTCAAGAGCATCAATAGCTTGTTTATATTCTTGCTGAGCCATCAAAGCATTACCATAGTAAAACTGAGCAGAACCATAAAGCGGATCCTTCTTCGTAATAGAAGAAAAAAGCTTAGCAGCCTGATCATAACTACGATCCTTATAGGCTTGTTGTGCTAAACTAGAAATGGTGGGTTCTCCAATCGGATGCGCCCCCATTAAAACCCCTTTTACAGGATAAGGCTTGAAGCTAGCTTCTGCAATAGTTTTTCCATCAAGCTGGCTATTGGATAGGAAATAAAGAAAACCAAAGCCAACAACTAACAAGACGCTAGCCGCAATGCTAAGCGCTCTCCAAGGAAGAATTCTTCGTTGCGTAGAGATAGGATTTTTTCGTTCTACCTCACTGATAAATTCTCGAATCTGAAGTTTAGCATCTTGCTCTAAGATGGTAAAAGCTGTTTTAAAATTTTGAAATTCAAGTCTGAGCGAGCTATCATCTTTAAGATTTTGCTCAAAAGCATTAGCCTCTTGCACAGACATAGCCCCTTTGATAAAATCTTCATACCGCTGAAATCGCTGACGTTCCTCTAAAGCCTCTCTAAGATTTGTATCCGTTTCAAGCTGAAGCTTAAAATCTCGCAGTGCCCTACCTTCCAACTGGTTGCTAAGGTACTGTTCGAGCATTTCTTGATTAACAATTGACATGTTGTTCCGTTTTGAGTGATTGGTACTGAGCTACGATTCCGGTCAGTTTTTTCAAGCATTTGTGTTTACTAACTTTGGCCGAATTCTCGCTTTTGTACGCAAGTTGGATGGCAATTTCTCTAAAAGAATAACTTTGCATCCAAAGTCGTAACAAGTGGCGGCATTTGTCACACAGGTGCCCCATCATAGTATTAACCCATTCCTTGTCAATGTACTCCTCCTCATCATTGGCAAGTAAATCATCCGGTGTCACATTAATGGTAGCTTTATAAAGGCTTGACCTTTTTTTCTTCTCATAATGTTTAAAAACAAGCTTTTTTGCAATCCCTATGACGTAGTTTCGGATAGAAGATTTTTCCACAAACTCACTCTTCATAATTTTGAGAAAAGCTGTTTCAAAAGCACGAGAGACGATGTCCTTACGTTCCTCTTCATCATATACTTTGTGAGAGAGGATCTTAAGAACGCTTATTCTATTGGCTAGGTATATTTGAGACATGGCGACCTTTCGTTGGCGGTCGTCATCGCTTTGCAGCATTAAAATCAATTCGTGGTCTAGATATTGTGTCTTCATTTTTGGCATTTAGGTAGGTTCCCAAGTTAAGCCTTTTCCACATTCCATGCTGGTATTTTACCAACTTTCTCACTTGTACTCCCAAATTATAAAAAATAAACCAACTATGCTAATTTTATTTTTTATCATCTTAAAAAATTTTAGCTCAAATAATTGAACATTATTTTTTTAACATTATTAAAAACAAAACCACTATTCATCTAGCTTCTTATTCTTAAAAAGTCAAACTTATTTCCTTAAATTTAATTTATAAAGTAACGCACTAAAAAAGGCGTTATAAGTTTGTTAAGGCTTCACACGAATTTAGCACATTCCAAGCGACGACAAGCCTGCTGCTCTAAGATAAAGTGTAGCAAAATTCATGCATTTCGCTTTGAAGGCACAAGTTAAGTATTAGAAGTAAGAAACTAAAGATAACTGCCACAACGATTTCAATAGCCAACACAAATGCTTAAATAAGCATTCATCTTAATCCTTTCTTAAAACCTTAACTTAAAAAAAAACGTTTCAAAGTCAAGTCGTTTATTAAGGATGAACATTCTTGTATTTTTTTAGTTATTCAACAAAAACCTCGCATATTTTTATAAAAAAGGTTCTCAG
>JAHDHB010000300.1 GCA_020631545.1 Saprospiraceae bacterium
TTCTCTTGCGAACACCCGATAGCTTCCTATTGCTTTTGTCAAACCGAGAATTGCTGGCTAAATATAGCATGGTTTGTTCATTAATTTATAAATATTTTAACACTACGAATCGATTTGTTGTTACGCACCGTTGGCGCTTGCGAAGCTTACGGCCTTTTTCCTAGGGCTAGCGCCCAAGGCTATTATGTAGCGCCCACTTTGGGGCTTATGGTCATTTTCTAGGATTCGTGCTATAAAGTTGATTGAAATAAAAACAAATATTTAATACCAATGTCAAACAACAAATTCCGTAGGAGTTCCCTGTCGGTAGCCATGGGTTTTAACCCGTGGACAAAATACGGTGGACAAAACGGTGGTAAAAAATGTCCCCAAAAATACAACCTAATCCCCCACGTCTTCCTTGTCTATTTTCAAATTTTGAACAATATTTTCTAACCAATCAATATTCGAAATAGCTTCAGTGTCTTGGAGTTGTTCTTGGATGTTCGCAAGTTTTTTATGGAATTTGGCTGAAGTAATGTAGGGTTTTTCTTGTCGTAGAATAGTGATTGATTTCGTTAATCGGATAAGGTGGCGTGTAGCATTTTTACGAATTTCGGGAATTTTGGAATTTCGGCGGATGAAAACTGCGAAGGCATCACAATGCGAAAGCAAAGCCTCATGCTCTTCTAGTTCATAATAGCTTTTTAGCTGAATCGTCTTAGCGCCAAGGGAATAAGAAGCATCTGAAAACTCAATCGTGAGTAGTTGAAGCAAGGCATTGCGATAATCTTTGATGGTATAATAGTAAGAAGCTAGATTATAGTAATAAGCATTTTCACGTACTTCCTTAGGCAATTTATGACGGTATTGCTCAATAAACTCCTTCGTCCAATCAAAATCTCCTAGGCGTAAGGAGGCTGTAACGATGTTTTTATAATCCCATTCGGATAAATAACCCTTGTAAAAAGCAATTTCCGTTTCTAGCGTCAATTTATAGGAATCGAATATCTCGCGCAAGTAGGCTGATTGACCCGTATTTATTTTTTTGATGCAATAATTTTGGAGATAATCAAACATGGTGCGCAGCTCTAAATGGTCAAAAGTCTTTATATTCGCGGCCAATAAATCCTTTAGTTCTCGGTAATGCTGCTCATTATCAGGCTCATTGAGCGTTTGAAAAATACGATAGTAGATGTAGATCGCTGGTGTTTGCTGGTAGAGATCGGGGCTTTCCTCTATGCGCTCGATCAGATCTTCTAGGTGATGACATTGATAATCAGCCTTTATGACATTGTTTCGACTTTTTATGTCACAAGCAATCTTAAGTTTGGACGACAAGTAGTATAAGTCCAAATAATCATTTTTCTTTTGAAGATTTTCATCGTAATACCGTGATTTTTTCGAGTGGAATTCAAGATCTAATTCGCAATGAAATAGGTATTCTTCAAAAAAATAAGGGGCATCTTTTACTTGAATTTTTTCACTTTGCTTTCGAAATTTTTTGCATAAATTTTGGAAAGGAGGATAGAGTTCTCTCTTTTGTAGCTCCTGAAGCTGAGCAATTTGTGCTTGCCTTCCATTGGATTCAAAATTTTTATAAGCCAAGTAGCTGTAGAGTAACTGCAAGAGTTCAGAAATGATATTTAACAGCGGGCGTTCTTGGTATTTTCCTTTTCCAAACACTTTTTTATAGGCGGCATCTTTGGTGAAGCCCTCATGGTCAAAGCGAGGAGCAAACTTATCAATGAAGTTGCATAAAGCAATGATTTTCTTATTCTTATTAAAAAAAGGTGAAGAGACGAATTCTTTAAATTTTGTTCGCTCTCGTGTCGGTAATTCGCTGATAATGTGTATTAAACGCGTATTTTTAAACATTTTGTGAAACGGTTTTTCTGTAGCTGATTGGTCGCATTATAGCAGAAAATAATTACTTAATGGCTACTCAAGATACTATTAATCAGTTTTATAATTGCATTTTTAGAAGAAAAAAATCCTACAATGGTCTAATAAAGTTTTTAACAACTTTTTTCGTTAGATGTAGCTTTGTAAGGTGCTAAAGGTTTTCTGTGCTTCGCTTGGGAAGAGGGGTTGGGAGATTGACAAAGGACATAGGACATAGGATAAAGGACAAAGGACATAGGACGTAGGGGGTGAGTTTTGCGCAGTGAGGGTGGAATTTCGAGAGCTACCAGTTTATTCATAAGTTCTAGACAGTTTAAACGTGTTACTTTTCAGTTATCCTTTATTGTTCATCGGTCAGGTAGCTACGGTTACTTTTCCTTAGGTATTGACGCTTATTTTTACTTCAATTTTTCATTAAATCTTGATTATCATGTTGTTTGTTCGTTATTTATTGTCGGCTTTTTGCATGAATTATACTTTGTTTAATTTTTATTCAGTTGATTTATTGTTCTGGGATTTTTGAGAAATGATGGAAAAGTGAAATGTTTATGAAAAAACTTACAAATTATTTCTTAAGAATTTGATTTTGTTGTTGTTAAGGGCGTGTTTGGTTGGTAAACCCCCTAGGATTGACTAAAAACGTTCTTGTGGTAAGTCGATATTGAGACTACCTTTGTTTATGTATTAGGAAGTATCCTTTTATTTAACCTGTTCAAAATTTTCCTCCATGAAAGTTCAAAAATTAGTAGTATTGCTTGTTTTTATGTTGTTTTATAGCCTAGGGAAAGCACAACCAAGAGGTGAATATGATATACGATTAGTAGAAGATTCTATTGATTGTACCCTGATGAAATACTATGTAGATATAGAAATAAAAGCCACTTCGGGGACGACTTTCTTTTTTGTAGCGAATCAGAGTTATCGTTTTTCCTACGATGAAACCGTATTAGCTAATCCTCAAATCGCTCAAGAACTGGAGATTAGTGGGACGACTCCTCAAGGATGGCCATTGCCTGATATTGTTTATGCACCGCATAATTTAAATGGTAGTACTGTGGGGATGGTTTCTTATAATGTTATTCTTAGTTCGGGAAATGGGCTTCCTGTGCTTCTTGATTATGTAAAAGTAGGTCGAGTATCATTTGATATAGTGGATATGGATAAAGACTTTGGACTTACGTTGCATTCTCTTGCTTCTCAACTTCAACCAGCTTTAGCGATTGATGAAATCTACGGTGGTGGGATTTATACTGTAGAAGAAGGTTCGACAAATGATTTACAGTCGGATGTCGGTATTGATGTCCACGTTTTTCTAGAAGGTGTTTTGGATCCTGCAACAGGACTGATGCACACAAAATTGAATGAATTGGGGCTGCTTCCTGGGCAAACGCCTACCAATTCGCTTGTAGTTGCTACACCTGCTGGGCAACCATATAGCGGCACTCCTTGGAATCACGCTACTTCGATGAACATTACAACGTATGCGCCGACTGTAGTGGATTGGGTGTTGCTTTCCTTGCGTACAGATAGGTTTGCTGGAGACGTTGTTTATAAAACCTTGGGTTTGTTGCATAAGGATGGGCATGTTGAGATGCTGGAGGAGATAGATTTCGATACGATTCCGAATGTTCCTTTGTATATCTCCATCCAGACAAGAACGCATATGAAGGTGATGTCGCATGTGCCTGTTGAACGTAATTGTCATTCCTTCTCTTATGATTTTCGGTATCAAAATTCTTGGAATTCTTCCGGCAGTTCGTTTGGGCAAAAACAAGTAGGAACTACTTATTATGTGATGTACGGAGGTGATGTAGATAAAAGTGTAGGCGGTGATATTGGAGGTTTTGATTCGATTCTACTGAGCCAACAAGAAGGCTATTTTGGGTTTTATCATGCAGCGGATATGAATCTGGATGGTGATATCAATGCCCTAGAGCAAGCCCTTTGGAGTTCAAATTCTGGTATCGGAGTGCCTATCTTCGATTAATTAATCCCCATTCTATCTTCTTACCCTCTTAATAGTTTGATTCATAGGTTTTTGATGGTCTATGAGTTGAATGGTTAGCAATTAAGTTTGTTTTCCAAAAACACTTAACGTATGAAATCTCTACTCCTTCCTATATTTTTTATTCTTTCAATGATAAGCCTAGCTTCTGCTCAAACTGGACAGTATGAAGTACGATTGGAAGAATACCTGAAAGATGTAAACAATCTTCATTATTACGTAGATATACAGATAAAAGCGGCTAATTCTACTAGTACATTTGTCTTGTATCTTCAAAGTTATCGTTTTGGTTTTGATAATAGTGTACTAGCAAATCCAGTGGTTGACCAAGCTTTTTTGGATGATTCGGGGTATGCTACTGTTCATCGAAGCTCTTCGGATTCTATTGTTTCTTATAATCTGCTTAGTGGTACGGGGACAAACATCGCTATGGATGAGGTCACTTGGGTTACGATGGGTAGAATAAGGTTTGATATTCTTGACCTGAATGGCGTACCCAATTTTAACTGGAAAAAACGAGAAGATTTTCCTTCTACGGTTATCTTAGAGCGGGTGAATAGTGATTATTTTGAAGTAGGAGCGACTTCCTTTGGAGATAATACTTGTTTTTCTGGGAATTGTTCGACAAATTATCCTCCTGTATCCGAAGATGATGGAGGAGTTTACCCTCTTGATCGTCCGATTACCATAGATGTATTGGCAAATGATAGTGATCCTGATGCTGGTGACGGGCTTGATCCTAGTACGGTATCTATCCTAGTTCCAAGCGCAGACGCTACGACAACTGTAAATCCTGATGGTACTATTACTGTTGTGCCAAATGCTGGTTTTAATGGCACTTTATCTTTCATTTATGAGGCTTGCGATATTAATGGCCCGTTATGTGATGAAGCTGAAGTTTTTATAGAGATATTTCATGCTGGAGATGATAAGACGATTTGCTTAGATAATGTACTCTCTTTTCCTTTGGAAGCTAGTGGCGCAGGTGTGTGGTCTAATCTAAATGGAATGACCTTCTCGGATGTCAATGATCCCAATACTACCGTCAGCGACTTACTATCAGGAACTTGGGACTTTGTCTGGACGGTTAATGCGGTTTCGGATACCGTGACGATTACGATAACTGATGGATGTGTTTTTCCTGGCGATACGAACAATGATGCTGAGGTCAATAATTATGATGTGCTGAATATTGGGATAGCCAATGGAACTTCGGGTGCTGCTCGCCCAAACGCTACGACAGATTGGGTAGGGCAGGCGTCTACTTCTTGGAACGAAACGACCGCTAATGGTACGGACTACAAGCATATTGACGCGGATGGGAATGGTTTGATAGACTCGACTGATGCGGATGTTATCATGCAAAATTGGGGAGAATCTTACACGCCAGTCAGTAATT
This sequence comes from Saprospiraceae bacterium, assembly GCA_020631545.1. GTDB lineage: Bacteria > Bacteroidota > Bacteroidia > Chitinophagales > Saprospiraceae > JAHDHB01. Next base: position 5,289 of record JAHDHB010000300.1, read on the forward strand.
TTCAACAGCAAACAGGAAATATCCCTTTCTACGTAATGCCGGCTAATGTAGCCCCAAATTCTACCTTAAGTTTGCCCATCATGCTTGGAGATGCTGCAAATCCGATTGAAGATGCTTATGGATTAGCTTTTACGATGACTTATGATACGGTTCTTGTAAAACCAGAAACAACACAAGCTTTTTTCAATTTTTCTTGGTTAGGAACCCTAGGGAATGACATGATAGAAGTGCAACAAAATTTTTCTAAACTTGGTCAAATCGATATAGGACTTACGCGAATGGATGGGTTTGAAATGACTGGATATGGGCAAATAGGAGTCTTGTATATCACGATTAAAGATGATATTTGGGGGAATAATGCCATTGTAAACAAAGGAAATGTTTCTCTAAATATCGGTATTGAAAACGTACGGTTACAAAATGCGGAGGAAGTGGAAATACTGACGAACCCTTTAAATAGTACTATTGAGCTTATTGATTTCGGTCTAGATGCTCAGGTGCTTTTAGAAGGTTGCTATGATTCCTCTAATGAATTGATGCATGATGATCTTAGGGAAGACAATCTGGTTGCTGCTACTGAGCCCTTTTCTCAAATGGATGGCTACGAATTCCCAATTATGGATATGATAGGCTTGCGTATGGCCGATAGTGCTGCTGTGCTTTCGCAAACTGGGGCAAATGCTATAGTCGATTGGGTTTTTATTGAAATTAGAGATAAGGATAATCCTGCCTTATTACTTACCACACAGCCCGCATTGCTCAATCGTCAAGGAAAAATCGTAGGGATGAATGGCCAAACACCGCCTCAATTGGTTGGTATTACAAGTGGGGAGTACCATGTTGCTATACGCCATCCTAATCATATCGGGATTATGACTGCTGAACCTGTTTTGCTAGGAAATAATTCGACTACCCTTGATTTTAGGCACCATGAGCCTTACAACAACGGGGCTAAGTTGTTGCTCAATGGGTTTTATGCGCTCTATGCTGGGGATTTAGATGGAAATGGTGTTATTAATTCTGCTGATAGAAGTACTGCTTGGAATGAACGGAACTCAATTGGTCGTTTTTTATCCGACGGAAATATGGATGGTAAAGTCGATAGCGCCGACAGAAGTATTCCTTGGAATAACCGTAATAAATTTACTCAAATACCTTGATTAGTTGATAGTTAAGAGTTGTCCACGTTATGACAACCACTATATACCAATCTAACGGAATTTGGGGGTAGTTTTGGTGAATTGAAAAGATTGATAATCAAGGTGATTTGTTTTGTGTTTTCCCTAACTATATAAAACTGTGTGATTTTTTGGGTAGAATTAGGATTAACTTCCTTTTTCTACCCTTTTTTTGTTTTAAACAGCCCTTAGGGAGGTGCTTTTACCTTAGGTGTCCAAATAAAGAAAAAATTGAATGAAGGTGGAGAGTAAAAATATTACATAAAATTGAATTAAATTGCTTTAAACCAAGTCGTTATGTTGGTTTTTTTGAGTAAAAAATCTTACAATTGTGGCATAATGTTCTTTTAAGGGAGTGCATTTGCCAATATCTTTACATCATAATTAGTTCACAACTAACTCACGATGTCAGTACTAACATTGACATTTAATTACAAAAACCAATGACTATGAAAATTCAATTAATGATCCTACTGATGATGCTTTTAGGCTTTTTCAATGTAGAAGGCAATACGAGCAACTGTGTTGATCTTCTTTCTTCAGCAACCCTAAATACTTCACCTATTGCTGTTGATGATTTTTATACAACAAATCAACGGTCGACTTTAAATGTTCCTAGTGAAAATAATGCATTTCCATCGATTCTAGCGAATGATTATGATTTAGATAATGATAATTTGATGTTGAATCCGATGACACCTGTAACCCTTGTTAGTGATATAGACGATAAAAACACCTTGACTATCAACTCTAATGGCGATATTCAGTATGTGCCGGGTGCTGATTTTGTGGGCACAGATTCTTTCGAATATGAAATCTGTGATGATGGATTGCCAGCACGTTGTGCTAATGGCGTTATCTTTATCACCGTAGAATCGTGTGTTGATATGCATCTTTTTGCCTTCCTTGAAGGCCCCTTAAATCCAGTACTAGAAGAAATGAGTACAAATTTGAACCTTTTGCCTGGTAGTTTTCTGCATAGAGGTGTTCTTCCAGGACAAGAAAAATTTAGTATAACTACGCCAGGCGTTTCAGTTACAACGCCTTACCAGCCTTATGATGCAGCTCCTTGGAGTTATAATGGATTAGAAGGGACGTTTGATGCTGCTCCTTGGTATTATGCCCCAGGAAGTATGGATCCGATGGGAAATAGCACTTACGCCGTTTATCACCCTGATGTCGTTGATTGGGTGTTGGTCAGATTTAGAACAGGCGATCCATCTTTAAGCCAATTAACAACGGAGAAAACGGCAGCAGCCTTGTTGTGCAAAGATGGTACCGTTCGATTCCTTGAATCTTGTGTATTGAAAACATCGGATATTCCAGGACAGATGGTTTATGTACAAATTGATCATAGAAACCATATGGCTGTGATGTCGGATGCTCCCATTGATATTTCCAACAATACGCTAACGTTAGATTTCCGCAATCAAGAATCTTACCGAACATCAACAAGCTTTGGCCAAAAAGAAATGCTTCCTGGAGTCTTTGCTATGTATGCAGGGGATTCCGATCAGGTAAAAGATTTCCCGAGTTATGATCTAAATGGGTTTGATAATATCATTTGGAGAGATCAAAATGGTTTCTTTGATACTTACTCTAGTGGCGATTATAATCTAGATTGTGATGTGTCGGGGGCTGATAAACAGATTTGGAGTTACAATAATGGACTTGCCTCTAGAGTTCCTAAATAGCCTGTGTCCAATAAAAAAACCTTAGAAAACAAACAGCCT
>JAHDHB010000301.1 GCA_020631545.1 Saprospiraceae bacterium
ACAGAAGGTAAAATCAGCTTCACAAATAGTTACATCAGGTCCCGAGACATTAAATGAATATTCTGCTCCATCAATCCAGATACCTCCTAAGTTTCTGGTAAGTGTAAGAGTGTTGGTAGCTACTCCTGTAGTAAACGCAATGTGAGAAAGTAGATCCTCTGTTCCTCCAGAAAAGGTTTGGGAAGCTACACCGTCAGAGATAGTCACATTACCACCTGCATTATTTCGTGCCATACTGAGGGTAATCGTTTCGCCAAGAGGAATCGTATTATCAAAGCTTAAGGTGGCTGACGGATAGGTTGCATTCATCAGTGAACAATTTCCATTGCCCGCTAATGTCCCAGCCGCATCAATCCCCCCAGATAAATTTGCGGGGTTATTACCACCAGAAGAGGAAATATTGGCATTTCCAGAAGTCGTGATTGTTGGACCAGCAGCAGTATTTTCAGTAAAGCAAGGTAAGCAGACAGAAAAAGTCTTCGAACATCCAGCATCCGTTTGTAAGTTAAAAACGACTTGACTACCTGTAGATGCTGTATCTATTTCAGTAAGTGTAAACGATTGAGTAAGGTCAGAAGTCAAAGAAAAAACCTGACTATATCCATTATCTGTAGTAACCGTTAGACTGGATGCTGGAACAGGATTAGAGGTCGGATCGCGATCAAATGTAAGACTAATCGGCATATCTACCGTATTACCTTCTGGATAGCTACACGTCAAATCTGGTGTTATAGTTGAAATGACAGCACAATCCGGACATGTAGGATCGGTAACAGTAGCTACTACGCTACATGCTGAATTGACTTCATCGACGACAGTAATCATAACATCACCTCCATCAGGAGCCGAACCTCCTGTAAGCGAAAGCGTAAATGTGGTAGCTGTACCATAAGGCGCTACAGAAGGGCTAATGGTATACCCTGCTGGCACACTTACCTCATAATTCATCCCTGGCACATTCCGTACATTCGAAGCAGGATTTAGGGTAAAATTAATTGTGGGATTAGCAATCCCGCAATCTGCGGTAATACTCCCTAGCCCAGCATCGGTCATTCCTACCTCTTGAAGAATGATATTATCTATCAACATCCCCGATAGATCAGTATTATCATGCGAATACCACATAACCATGTAGTCGGAGCCTGCTACAGCGGTTGCAGGTGTCGTAAACGTTCCACAAACTTGCTCCCAAGAAGTAGCTACATCATTCCAATGAACACCAGCACGAGGCCCTGCAATGCTACCATTAGCATCAAATAAAGGAACAGTCACAAGAGTTCCACCACCAAAGAAATATCTATATTCAGCAGCAGGGGTAGTCGTATTCGTGGTTCCTGTAGGATTTGCTTTATCAAACGGCACCCAATCAAAACAAAATTGATATCGAGTATTGGGTACAACTACCCCTGTATTCCCTCCACTACCACAATCAGCATTGGAATCTCCAAAATAGATAGGTGCATTGTTAATACAGAAGTTGTAGGAATGTCCAGTAGGATATCCAATATAGGCAAATTCTTCCCCATCTGATGCTCTAGTGGGATCGGAGATGACATTGAAATCAAAATAAGAACTTGCCTGCGCTACCCAACCTTGCCAGGGATTGGCTTGTGTAGAAACGATTGCATTGCTCCCTGGACTTAAGGTAGTATTGGGAAAACTTTCTGTGGCTATCAAATTACCTTCTAAAGAAGGATTGTTTTCTCTATTGTCATTAGGACAACAGTCATTTGCTGCTAGCATTTTTGCTGTACATGTAATAGAATCCTCCCATTCAGCTTCTTTCGTACATTGCTCTGTATACTCATTGCGATTTTTTCCCATCCAGTACTCATATTGCTGGGACAACCAATCTAGTATACCTGCCTGAGTTTGAATGGCAAACAAAAAAAGCAAAGAAACAGTAAATAGTGTTTTGGTTTTTTTCATTGTTTTGGCTCCTAATTGAGGAAGTTTAATTTATAATAAAAACTATTGAATTCATGCAAACACTATATCTCAAATAGCAGAGACTCAATGTTTACAAGTAAAAACTGAAATTCAGTATTAAAACGGCTTGATTATTTCTAGAATATTCATTGTTATAAATACACGGAGCAGGCAAAACAATCAGTCATTTTTTATTACAATCTGTGACATTAAACCATCAAAAAAATGCCTTATTTCCTCTAAAAAAACACGTAATAAATTAAGAACACATATGATAAGCCTTACGGAGAGCTCACCTCAAAGCTAGATTACGAAATCACAACAAATCGAAACGGCTTTAATTTATGTGAAGTATAAATATCCCTTTCCTGTATTTTACCAAAAAAATAACCCAAGGGTTTGTTCTGTATTTTTTAGACTATCGTAGTCAAATGCTATCACATTGACGCCCAAAAAATACCATGTATTAAGATACTCCGCAGAATGTTATATTAGCAAACAAATCAAAGCGTTATCAAGAATTACTTTAGCCCCAAAATATAGTTGAGTATCTTGAAAAGCCTGTATAAAATTTACTATTTACCAAAAATGGGGAAATCTTGAAAAAATCAAGTGGATGTACCCATAAATCATCCAATACTATTTGCTATTATGCTTTTTAGCCAACCAAAACTTAAACAACCCCATAAGAAAACACCTAATTCGTCTCAAACATGTCACAGCAAGTATTTTCCCTCATTTTCTATCTAACTTTATAAAGTAATTTGCCAAATCTAAACATGTCACTTACCCATTTTTTATCGAATTTTCAGTCAGATTTTCGGTATTTTTTTCTATTTTTTGTCCGCTCCTTCTATTGAGAGAATAGCGATGATTTTTTGCCTTGTTCAAGCGAAAAGGAAAGAAATAGATTAAATCTTATCATTTTCTTAACTGTTAACACACAAACACCTTACCTTTGCAATATCATAGAAAGAATAATCTCCTTCAACATGAATTTCTCCAAAACGCTTACCCTAATCTTATTTTTCGTTCTTTTCCTATCGGAAATGCTCAATGCACAAACGTTTAACCGCTTTCGTTGCATTTGGAATGACGATCCTGCTACTACGATGACTATTGGTTATCATGGAACATTATTTACCAATGGCCGAGTCTATTTTGATGTAGTGGATCATGGACAAAATGTGGGTGCTTATGCCATGAGCCAAGCACCAGACAAAACACACACCCCTAAGCTACTCAATGTCAAGTTTGTGCGTTTAAAGAATTTACAACCCGATACCAAGTATTATTTTGTGGTCAGTAATAATGGTTCTGATACCTCCCCTAGGATGTGGTTCAAAACGGCTTCTAATGACAATAACCAACGGCTTTCCCTCATCGTAGGAGGAGATTCTAGAAATCCTTCTGGTATCAGTATTTCTTACGATGTACGTGAACGAGCGAATCAAGTGGTAGCAAAATTAAGGCCTGATGCAGTTGTTTTTGGAGGAGATATGACTTTACTAGACACGGGTTTTGAATGGGGAATTTGGTTTGATGATTGGCAGCAAACTATTGCAGCGGATGGAAGAATGACGCCCATCATTCCTGCTCGTGGAAATCATGAAACTTCGTCTTCTTCAGTATACGATCTTTTTGATACGCCTACAGAAGATACTTATTATGCAGTTGGTTTTGGAACTGATTTGCTTCGAATTTATACCTTAAATTCCTTAATTTCGGTAACAGGAAACCAAGCAACTTGGTTGGCAAATGACTTAGCTTCCAATCCTTGTACCTACTGGAAATTAGCGCAGTACCACTACCCTACTCGCCCTACAACTTCGGGCAAAGACGAACGCGACAATCAGCGTTCTGCTTGGTCTACTTTGTTTGATCAATTTGGGGTAGCTCTTGTAGCGGAGAGTGATGCGCATTTATGCAAATACACCTATCCTGTTTTGGTGAGTGACGATGTAACCGATCCGACTTATGATGAAGGCTTTGTTCGCAATGATCAACGAGGCGTTACTTATATCGGTGAAGGTGGTTGGGGAGCTGAAATTCGCCCAACGGATGATACAAAAATGTGGACTAGTGATGCTGGAGAATTTCACCAAATAAAATGGGTATTTGTCGATAAAAATTCAATTGAAATACGCACGATAAAAACGGAAGAAGTTGCTCAAATTCCTGCTAAGACTGAGGCCGATTCTAAGTTCACAATTGCCCCTGGTACCTACTTGTGGGATGCTCCAAATACGGGCTTGGTCTTAACTTTGGATAATCCAAGAACGCCTCCCGTTGTAGATCTCGGCCCTGATCAATTGCTTTGCAGCGGTTGCAACATTACCATAGATGCTGGTGCGGGTTATGCCGATTACTTATGGAGTAATGGCCAAACTACGTCTACCATCAATGTTAATACGCCGGGGACATACAGTGTAACGGTAACAAACATAGGTGCTTGCAGCAAAACGGACGAGATAGAAATCATAACGGTTCTTCCTAGTGAATTAACGTATTTCCAAGGGAAATCTACTGGTGTTACTAATGTCTTAGAATGGGAAACCGCTGTGGAAGTAAACACGGATTATTTTGCTGTAGAAGCTTCCCTAGAGGGCGAATACTTTACCGAAATTGGCCGTATCAAGGCACTCGGAAATACAACTGCTGCTCAATATTACAGATTTGTGGATGCTAATCCTTTAGGCGCTACGACCTATTACCGTCTTCGTCAAGTCGATGTAGAGGAATCCTTTATGTACTCGGAATTAATCTCGGTGTCTAATCGCACTGAAGCTACCTTGGAAGTCTTAAGTATTTCTCCAAATCCTGCTAAAGATTTCATCAATATTGAGTTCTTTTTGACCGCCACGGAAGGTGCTTCTTTTCAAATCCTTGACATCAATGGCCGAGTAGTTCGGAATGAAAACATCAATGGCGTATTGGGTGATAATCGATTGATAATTAATATTCGGGAGCTTCCTGCTGGCATGTATTTTTTCTCGCTGAAACAGGGACTTCGACAAGTAACGCAGAAAATTCTAATTAATTAGGCGTTTTGCTCGTTATGGAGCATTTTTGAACCCTATAAGAGGTTTAAGGACATATAAGAACCACCTTGTAAAAACTTAACTAATAAATCGTGAATGAAAAGCGGCTTATTTTTCTTCTACGGATAGCTTGTATTGCTTTACTAGTCGGTTGGGCATGGTTGCATTTGGAGAAGGGTGGTCCGTATCGCGCTTTCTTCTTGAATGACTATATTACTAGGGGATTTGTAGAAAATGCTTTGGGTATTAATTGGGTATCTTTCCTTTCTGATATTTCTGTAGCTTATAAAATCAAGGGATTTGGACAGGCGGTTGGGGTGTTTTTTCTTTTCAGTGCCCTAGTCGTAGCTGGTATCCAGCACCTTCCTAAATGGTTGGTTCAATTTACATTATGGACAGATTTTGTCTTGCTCGTCTTTCTTTCTTTTTGTAAGTATTTAGATAATGCTTGGGTAATTGCTCAATTTTTAGAACATGCCGCGCAGTTTTGTACGCCGCTTTTCCTTTATGGGTTTTACTACAAAAAAATACCCTTTCCCCGTCTAGTTTTTTGTCTAAAAGTAGCCATTGCTTTGACTTTTGTTTGTCATGGCCTTTATGCTCTGGGCTATTATAACCGCCCTGGTTATTTTGTAGATATGACCATTCAAGGTTTCGGCATCCAAGAGGATACAGCCATTATGGTATTAAATGTAGCGGGGTATTTGGACATTCTTTTTAGCATTGGCTTGTTTCTTCCTTGGCCGTGGTTTTACAAGACCTCCTTGTTCTATATTATCCTTTGGGGCTTCTTGACTGCTCTTGCTAGGGTTGTAAGTAACTTTCATTCTGATATCTTCTGGTATAGTCTAAACCAATGGGTTCCTGAAACCTTGTACCGTTTCCCGCATTTTTTATTACCGCTGACGTTGTATAAGTTGGGAAATAAGAATTAGGCTTTTGGGCTTCAACTTCTGCGTTTTTGGTGAAGAAAAGGGAATGTGGATTTGGCGATTTTTAACCATATAAGGCTCATAAGAAGACATAAGCATAACGTAACATACTAGACGCAAAAGACTTATAAGGAGGTCTGCGACCTTTTTAAGACACATGGCGGCAGAGCCGCAATTAAGAATGACGAATTGAGAATTAAGAATGACCGTCAGAACGCAAACAACGATACATGGCGCAATTCGTTACAGTTTAGCGATTTTCATTTGTTTGTTTTTTTAGCAAAGTTTAGGAGTTTATCATGCGATAGGGTATTGGAGTTACCATTAGCAAGCGAAGATTATTCTCAAACAAACATATATGTGTGTGTGTATCGGAGCATTTTTCGCACAAAAAACAAACTTTCGGTCTTGTGTCTACAGTTCTTAAACTTTCTCACTTCTATTTTCCAAAATGGGTTCTATTATCCGCTATAAGTCCCTTTTCAACCCTAGATATAGCGCGAAATAAACTTATTCCGCGCTATAAGTCTACTTTTATACCCACTTATAGCGGTAGATAAATAGATGCTATATAATAATTTAAAATAATATTGACTCAAAAATAACCTTTTGATAAAATAGGGTATCACCTCACAGTTTAATAAAACGTGCGACATCCTTTCTCTTGCCAGAAATGACGCGCAAGAAATAGACGCCTTGTTCTAGATTTTCAACGTTCAAAGTCATTCCCCAGCCTTTCGCGACTTCCGCAGAATGGACGGCTTGACCTGTAGTATTACAGATTTCGAAACGTGCGTCCTCCCGCCACATCGTTCTATCATACCAAAATTGTAACTCTTCCCTTACAGGATTCGGGAACAACACGATAGCCTCGGCAGGTAGAAAACGTAAGGAGATTATATCAGAATAGGTGAAAGTATTGTCTTGCTCCACATGCTTCAATCGATAGTAATTATGAGCTAAAATAGGTCTTTCATGGGTAAAAACGTATTCTAACTCCCCTTCCGACTCTCGTGAGGTAGGAAGCGAGCCAATATTGGTAAAATTCTCCGCATCTGCACTATGTTGTATAATAAAATAAGCGCTATTATTTTCGGATTCAGTCACCCATCTTAAAGCAGCTTTTTCTCCGATTTGCCAACCATGGAAGGCTCCAATTTCTACAGGAAGCGTAGGATCTGGGGAAGAAAAAACTTCTTGAGTAGTGGGTTCCGTAACAGAATCAAAGTTCTCCCCCGTTTGTGCTTGCAGACAGCAAGTCCATGAGAAGAAAAGCAAAATATGTAGGGTCTTCATTATGTTGTTTTTTACTCGAAAAGGAATAAATCCTCTTTAATAATTAGGCTCTGGACTTACAAAATACTACTTTTTATTCGTTGTTACAAAGACTTCTTTTTCTACATTGAATATTCTATCGTTTCTACAGTGTAACAAGGATACTCAAAAAATCAAAATACTCCGTCCTTCACAAATATAAAAAATCATCCTCTTTGTCTTACCCTCCTTTCCATAAAAATCACTTCTTATATTTAGAAAAAGTACCAAACAGCTTAATTTTACTGAACAACGACCTCGGTTTTACCCATTTGACTAATTTTTTTGTTTGACATAAAATTTAACGCCCACGACAAAAAAAGACGCTGAAAGTTAAACCATCACTCTCACAGTAAACATATAAAACTAATCCCTACTGTATTTTCCTTCCCCAAAAAATCATTTTTGAGTTTAAAAAACGCCTCATAGCTTAATTTTACAGGAAAGAAAGAAATTTTAACCACTTGGGTAAATTGCCTGTTTAGCAAAAAAATAGTAATTTCATTGATGTTTTTACTAGCAGAATAAGCTACTAGCCGCCCAATAATGTTGATGTTTCTACTAAAATAAGTCTTTAACTATGTCCAAAATCCTTTACAATCTCCTAAAAATTATTCTACTTATTTTTCTACCCTTTCTTCTCCTTGTCCGAGGATCTGTTTATTTGCACGACCACTATGCTTATATGCCTTGGATTTCCTTGTTGGGTGGAATGCTGATGACGGGCCTCATTTTATTCATTTATCTCACTTCATTATATGGCAATTTTACCGGAAGATTTGGCGCTTCTAATGTGCTGATTCGTCGTTCTATCCTTTCCCTTTTCCTTGTGGTGGCCTACTGTGCTTATGGTTTGATTTATGTCTCCAACCACAATATCCAAAAGGAAGAAGTACTCAAGGAATTTACACAACTCCATCCTATTCTACGCCTTGGGGTCAGTACGGTCGTGTTTATAAAAACCGGTTTATAGAAA
>JAHDHB010000302.1 GCA_020631545.1 Saprospiraceae bacterium
ATTCGTAATTCGTAATTCTTCATTCGTAATTCCTAATTCAAAAAAAAGCATCATGATACAAATAAATAAATATCCACGTACACGACATATACAAGGCTCTCGCAAGCAAAAAGGTGATGAGGACTTGGACAGCACACCTTTTTCTCAAATAGCTGATAGACATCTTATTGTAGAAGAAAAAGTCGATGGTTCCAATTGTGGAATCAGCTTTTCGGATGAAGGAAAACTCTTGTTGCAAAGTCGGGGTCATTACTTGTCGGGTGGTCCACGAGAACGGCATTTTGCGATGTTCAAATCTTGGGCAAATACCTTTGCGAATCCTCTTCGCAAAGCACTAGGAAATCGCTACATCATGTATGGGGAATGGCTTTATGCTAAGCATACTATTTTTTATACGGATTTGCCTCATTACTTCACGGAATTCGATATTTATGATACGGAGAAAGAGGAGTTTCTAAGTACAGCAAGACGAAGGGCATTTTGTGAAGAATTACCTTTTATTGTCCCTGTGAAGGTCTTGTTTGAAGGAAAATTGAACTCGCTAGAGTCTTTAACGGATATGGTGGAGCAATCGGAATTTATTGCTACTGACTATTTGGAGCAATTGGCTGCCTTAAGTGAATCCTTAGGGCTTCGACCTGAGCAGATTATCAAGGAAACGGATAAGACGGGGTTGATGGAAGGCTTGTACTTGAAGGTCGAAGAAAATGGCGTAGTTACCGAACGTTACAAGTGGGTACGTCATGGTTTTCATCAAGCATTGATGGAATCCAATAGTCATTGGTTATCGCGTCCTATTGTGCCGAATCAATTGGCAGAAGGCGTGAATTTATTTGGATAAGAAACGACTAAAAATGAAAACTAAAAACTGGTCTTTCCCTTTCACCCCAGCCCTAGGAGAAGACTTTGATTATGAAAGCATTACTAAACAATATGATTGGATTGAGGAATTAAAAAATTGTCCTCAAGATCCGATTCATCATGCTGAGGGGAATGTGCATATCCATACACGAATGGTGTTGGAGGAATTGACGAAACTTCAAGGTTGGAAGGACTTGGAAGAAGAGGATCGGCATGTTTTGTTTTTGGCTGCTTTGATGCATGATATTGCGAAGCCCATGTGTACAGAAGAGAAAAACGGACGAATTTCATCTCCTCGACATGCCAAAAAGGGCGCACAAATGGCGCGTCGCTTGTTGTATAGAGGTCTTCCTGAAGCGCCTCCTTTCCACCTTCGCGAAAAAGTTGTGCAATTGGTTCGCCACCATGGCTTGCCGCTTTGGTTTTGGGATAAGCCTGATCCTGAAAAAACGCTAATTCGCGTCAGTCAGCACTTGGATTTGAGTAAAGTGGCTTTGCTGGCGGAAGCTGATGTACTAGGGCGGATTTGTGATGATCAGCAAGAGTTGTTGGACCGAGTTACGTACTTTCGAGAGTATGCGAAGGAGGTCAAATGCTATACTGCTCCTTATACTTTTACTAGTCAGTTGGGGCGTTATGACTATTTTCGGAAGGAAGAAGCTAGTCCACTTTACGAACCTTTTGATACGACTAGCTTTGAGGTGATTCTGATGGCAGGTTTGCCTGGTGCGGGGAAGGATACTTGGGTACGAAAAAATGGGGACGATTTGCCGGTCATTTCTTTGGATGAAATTCGCCGTGCGCATAAGATTTCACCAAAAGCAAACCAGGGGGAAGTGGTGCGTATAGCCAAAGAACAAGCAAGGATTTACTTGAGGAAAAAACAAGGATTTATTTGGAATGCCACGAATTTGACGGCTCAATTGCGTAAAACGTTGATTGATTTATTTACAACTTACAAGGCTAGGGTAAAAATTGTGTACGTAGAAGTGGATTATGCTACCCTTTTCTCTAGGAACAGAACTCGCGAATACCCCGTTCCGCCTAAAGTAATTGAACGCTTTATCAATAAGTTAGAAATTCCGCAAGTACATGAGGCACATGAAGTTGTTTGGGTTTGTTGAGGTGCTAATAATTTTGAGGCAACACTGAGGCCACTCCGAAAAGGCTCTTTTCCAAGATGTGATGTAAAATTTGCGACGTATGATGTTTATACATCTTACATCATAAATCGTATTTTTTCATAAATTCCTACTTTTCGGAGTCAACTCAACACTTGAAAACAGGTTGGTAGACAGCACACTACGGCAATCCAGAGTCGTGTTAGTAAAAAATCGTAGATAGCTTTCAAGTCCTAATTCGTCATTCCTAACTCCTAATTCTTAAAATGGGTATTTATACCTGTTTTTTGTGCCTTAGCTCTTTTTTGAGACAAGGAATTTCAATATTCACCAAAAATAATGTAAAATTGTAATAATTCTTTCACCTAAAAACAAAACACACATGAGCTTAAGAACAGACTGGGAGGCTACTGCTTATCCCTTAGCCAAAGCTTGGCAAGCATTGACGAATATTTCTGGATCAAGTTTTACCGATGTTACCATCTCTAAAAGTGATCTTGATACCTTATCAGCCAATGAGACTTCGGGTATACGTATATATTTAGGTTACAATACTTCTTCCAGAAGTTACCAAGGAATAGCCGTCGCGACTGAACTCTCAGGTACAAAGCATAATGATAAGGTTGGTGAAGGAAACTCTTTTGCCGTTTTAAATGATGTCGCTAATCCTACAGCAAATGTAATGACGAACCCTAGTAGCCAAACTTGCGACATTCCTTCCCCTCCTCCTATTGATAAGAGTATCTCTTGGAAATGCGCTACTAGCTGGGCTTACAGTTGGGATCAGCTAACAGGTATATCAGGAACGGCCATAAAGGCGTTCTACATTCCTAAAGAAGATTTAGCAGCTATTAATGAAGTATCCAATGAATGGGGCCTGAAAATCTATTTTGGAAAAAATAGTAGTGGGGATTACAAATCCATAGTCGTTGGGCTAGATGCTAATGGAAATGACTTAGTACCTCCTAATTTGACGGCTCCTACGTCCTATAAAGCGTATGATTTTGGGATTCCTTGCCCAAATGAATGTGGCTCTACCAATCAATTGAATACGCCAAGAAAATAACCATATTGTTCGCCTTCTAGAAATCTTATAGAAACGAAGCAAACCTGGCATTTCTCGATCCGCAAATAGCTCGGGATGTCAGGTTTTTTCATAAACTACTTCGATTACTTTCATAATTGGGCAGAACGTCCTAGCCTATGAACCGTACGACTGTATGGGGGTATAGGGATACTACACATCGATATTAGCCGTATTACTTTTTTCGATTTTTTTTATAATTGGTATCCATATAATTAAAGCGGTTAATAAAATTATTACTTTCTGTTGAATAGTAATATTTTGAGCAATCACGCCATAAATCATCAATATATTTACCAATCCATGAAGTGCTCCACAAATTATTATAGATTTTGTACTTCTTGCTACTTCTCCAATACCAAAACTTGCAGCAATTAAAATAGGAATCATAATCAAATTTGGATTATTTCCTTCTCTTAAAAAGTACCAATGCCACAAGTACCAAATTAACCCTGTTAGGATGTAAGTTATCCATTTATTATATTCCCCAATAAGTTCTTCTTGTAAATATCCTCTCCAGCCGAACTCTTCAAATATAGCATACGCCATAGTAAAAACCCCAATGATAAATCCAAAAAAGTTGGGCTGAATATTAATACTATTAGGCACTCCAAACATAGTCAACAGTATAATAGGTATACTTGCAATTATCCAAGACCAACGAGAATGTTTGCCGGTCAAACTCATTTGGTTGTTTTGTTGCTTTTGTCTTAAAATCAAGGAGGCTATCAATATTCCGATTACTGGTATTATTCCTAATAAATAAAATGGCAATGATGGAATTTCATCGATGTATTGAAAAAATGATTCTTTATTCGTAAACCATAGCAATGACCATAATAAAGAAATAATCAAAAATACAGTTAGCCTATTAGTTTTACTTTCCATTCTGATTTTTATTACATTTTTTATTACTACCAATATAAAGGCATCCCTATGCCATCCATCACAAAAGTAATTACGCACGATTAAAAGATGACGTAAGTACCTGAACGCATACGCTTATATAGAAGGCCATCTTTCTTATCTCCGCGTCCAAGCCCTATTTCAATGAAAAGTCAGCTTGCTAGGGGCTTGTTGAGTTCCAGAAACCAAAAGAAGGTGAACTTGGAATAAATTAGGTTTGATCAAGTAAATAATTTTGTAATTCCATTTCGCGAGAAATCTATATTCGTCATTTTTCCAAGCTAAAGAGGACTCCAAAGGATACGCTTTAGGAAATTAAAAAAGACTATCCCCAAGATCGATTAAAGTGTCAAACACCAGATCAGCATTTTGAGGGGATTTTCGGCCTATCTCAAAAATACAGGAATATATTGGTAAGTGCAAATAAACAGATTGTTTGATGACACCATATTCCTTGCATTCGACTTTGTATGTATTCTTCTTTTTTTAAGTGGGAACTCCAAGAATACATATGTGGAGTTACACCTTACATCAGCAAAACGGTCACGCTTAAAGTTCCTCCTTGGCCTAGCATGATTTGTGTAGCACTCTTAATCTAAAGCAGGAGTACAAAATTCAAACATTGTTCTCACCACCGTTTCTTTAATAGCTTGCTAGCCTTCTCCAACAGCCACTCTCTTTCTGTGAGGTCACTTGCATTTTGGATGTCCAAAAGTAGCTCCGCCGCCTTGTCTCTTAGGTTTGGATTATTATTATATTTTAGCAAGCGGGTAGTATAATCTCGAAACTGTTCAAATGTTGCCACCAGATTGGTATTGATGTTTTTATCCTTTTGGCGGCCAAGGTAGAGACGTAGGGCTTCTAGCGTACCAAAAATTTGCTCATATTCCCCGTCGGAATCTATCAGAATTTTTACCTCTAGAATGTGCCGATGTACAACAAAAAAGAAATGGTCTCTCTTGGAGAGTTTGGATAACAACTTGGATTGTGCCCCACGATAGTCTTTTAAGGCATAACTATGCTCCGCCAAACATAATTGGGAAATCTCTTTTTTATAGTCTTTAGGCAGATATTCCTTGTACTTGGTTATTGTTTCTAAAGCTATTTCCAGCTCTCCAACGGCTAAAGCACTCCTAACGCTTAGGTAATATATGAGTGGGCGTAGATGGACTTCGTCATACCAAATTCCAGTTGGAAGAAATTCTTGGTAAAGGTTGAATCGTTCCAATTTGTAATCATAATGGCCAATATTTATTCTGCGGATACAAAAATTTAACAAGAAGTTGCAATATTGACGTATATCGGTCGGATGGAGCTGCTCCTTGTCCCGGAATAACATCTCCTTTATTTTTTTAAAGTTTATATCCTCGTCTACGCCTTTAAGTAATTGAAGGATGTAATAATAAATTTTTATGACGACAGGCATTTGGTCAATCTTTAGGCCAAGATTTTGATCAACTTCCTGGATGAATGAAATGTCGTAGGTCGTATTCCTTATCTTACTTTGGTCAAGTGTTGCACATGCATATAACAACATTGTTGAGTAATAGAATTTGAGAAATGGAGTGACAACCTTCCCCACATCAGCTTTATTTTTCTCAATAACATTTAGGTAAAAAATTGCTTCTTGATTGCGATAGCTATCCCAGAAATACTGCCGATTGAATTTAGCCCCTTGCCCTAGCTTGTTCTCTTTAATAGAAATCTCCCTTGCCTCTTTGTAAAGTTTTCTTACCATATACCCATCTACCTTGCGCCTTGTGTTTTCGGCAGATTCCTTTTCATGTTGAATCTGAAGAAGAAACCCATCTACCTTTTTTATGAGTTGGGAAACCATTCTTCGCAATCCAGTAAGATCTGTTGGGCAAATATCCTTTTTAGTAGTTGGATACTTTTCTGGGTAAAACTTTCTAATCAAATTTTCCTTGTATTGCTCTTGCTTTTCCTTTGAAGACGGGAATTTCTTGGGGTCAATTAGCAAGTCTAGCTTGACCAGATCATTGTTGTTGTTAAAGAAAGGAGAATTCAAATAATCTTTAAAGCGAGCTCTCTCCTTGGTATTAAATGATAGCAATAATCGAATAAGTTTATTCATGAGTCCTCTGAAGTTAAAAATTCACACACACATTGTTTTGGTAGTAAAACAATACAAATAAACCAAAAACATTTTTATAAAGCACTAAACACATGCAGTTAGGCGAAATCTAGTATTGGTTTTAATGGCGGCTAGAATGTTTTTTTTTAGTTTTACTAAAACTAAGGTTCAAGATACGGTAAAAACTAGTTTATAACTTGCGTATATCAATTGATTTTTTTGTTTGAAGCACACGCGCAATAACTATTATTAAAAAACTTAATTCAATCATCATGAACAAATTTCATTTTTTCGTTTTGGCTATCTCTTTACTAGGTTTATTTGGAGAGGCATATGGGCAAAAATTTCCTGCATTGATGCCTCAAACCCAAAAGCTACTTGACATTGAAAATATGGAAGTCAGATTTACGCCTAACCCAACGGGGTCAGTTAGTTATTTGCATTTTGATCTTGTAGACAATGACCCTACTACTCAATTGACTGGGAATTATTATATCTGGGTGGATCTCATGCTCGTGCATTCAGGTAGCGGAAAAGATGGCGACCATGTTTCATTTGATGTAAGTGGATTCGTCGATTGTAGTATGTCAGAGACTTTGTTTATAGAATGTGGAGCAAAAGCGGATAATTCTTCAATTATGGATAAGGACGGCTGTGTGGTCATTATTCAAGGGAAATGCTATTAGTACCATCCAATAAGAAATAGCGATCTGGATGTTTTCGCAAACCCACCACAAGTTTTAGTATTTATTTAATGCTCAAAGTTGTATTAATCCTACTTACATGTTAAGTCAGGACAGGGAAAGAACTGTCATTACACATCTACCCACCTTTTTGTAAAACGCATAAAATCATCGTATTGCGAATGAAATTGTGTTTATTTTTTAAAACTTAATAAAAACTTTTTATTATGAAGACTATGTTTAAAATTACCATTATTTTATTGGCTTTTGTTTTAGGGAGCTTTACCTCTTCAAATGCCCAATGTTCAATATCTCCTTCTTCACTATCCATTGATGTAGGCGAAACGGGTACCTTAACGGCTTCTTCTGCGCAGGCTTACTACTGGACGGTTTCGGGATCTGCCCAAATAGTGGGTAGCAACACTGGTCAGTCCGTTACGATTCTAGCTACTGACCAAGGCAGCGCACAAGTGTGTGTTACTTTATTCATCAACGGGGAATGTTATCAATGCTGTACAACTGTCAGTTGTAACGGAGACTGCCCCATTACTATCATTGAAAACATTCCTATGTGCTTCGGCCAAAAGGCTAACTGCTGGGAAAGACGTGGTCACTACCGGGCTTTAGACTGTAATGGAAACTCGGCCATGGTTACTTGGGATATTTCCCCAAAAGGCACAAATGGTTCTTGTATATACAATGGTTGCAATAACCCATTTTCCGCACCAGTTACGAATACGGAAATCAAGCCACACCCTGTATGTAACTGGCTAGGACTAAAAACTACAATCTACGCCTATGACCCGCAGACCGGAGACTTGTTAGACTCATACGTTACTACGATCAATAGCTGCCCATCAGGCCCAATCATTGGCTTCCGAGAAGCACAGCCTAACCAAGAAAATCAGCCATCTTTGGGCTTACGTATTCTGGACAATCAGCCTGGTGGCAACAAGGTTATCGAACTAGAGGTACAGAAAGAGCAATCAATCGTGGTTTCTGCCGTACATTTGGTTAGTGGAAAAGAGGTTGTCCTTCAGGCAAACACTGTGGTGCAGGCTGGCAACTTTAGACTGGACTTCCCTAAGGATAAACTGGAGCAAGGCGCAGTATATTTAATCGTTGCCAAGTCTGGAAACGACATTTTGGGCAAAACCAAGTTGGTCAATCTCTAGGACATGCTAACAAACCAGCTTAGTACGTGAAGCGTATGCTCGCTTGGTGTTAGAGGAGAAACGAACGATGACTTCCATCGGTCGTTTCTCCTATTTTGATTTGAGCTACGTTGTGAGTTGTCCAAGTTTCTATCGATGGCCTACGGTGACTATGCATTCGGGTGACGTAGAAGCCTAAACACATAAACCTATATTATGCATTTTATTTTATTGCACCTACTTTATTCACAACAGAAAAGTCTCTTATTGA
>JAHDHB010000303.1 GCA_020631545.1 Saprospiraceae bacterium
ACGCGAATAAACTAATTTTTCGATCAAAAAAATCAAGCATTAATTTTTTTAACATTATTAATCATTCAAATAGAAAAGGCATCAATAAATAGAATTTTCAACAACAAATCTACTCGCAATTGAATTATTCTATTTATTACATTTGGTATTGAATAGGAAAAAAGGTTGTTAAGACAATAAATAGAAATGCACAACTATAAATGCTTTAGCAAAATGTGCTAAATGGGCAAACAGACACACTCCCTATTTTAGTGAGTATCTAATTGTAGTTAGGTAAGAATATTTTTAAAAATTATTATTAATAACACACAACACCTCTCATATTCTTTGCTACGGTTTTTGACTTACAACAAGAGACATATAATTAACTTCCCGAATACCTTCGCCACCGCTAGTCATGGGTTGAAAGCAAAATTCCGCATTCAACAGATGACGCTAAATTCCTTTTCCCAAAATGATGGTTTTCGATCAAACACTAAACAAGGTATTCATCTCGACTCATGAACTTTTAGCTGCTTATGCTTGGTATTTTTCGTTATCTTATGTCGCTCATTGAGCAGAACATCTAGTAATTCGCCCCCCTCTCTGTACTTATGCCAACAGAAAAACAACAAGACATAAACAACTGACCATCAAGCAACTAAACAATAAATTAGTGATTCCGATCTCTCCATTTATTTTTAGTCCTTTTACCAATATAAGGAGTTTTCTTTTTAACTTTTTTCTTCTTATACTGGTCAACGTCAGGACGTTCTTTCTTCTCTGATAGCTCAATCATAATCGATTCACCTTTATATTTAGCACCTTTGAAAGAATTTTGAATATCCTTTACATAATTGCTATCGATTTCAAAAAAGGAGAATTTCTTAAGGATTTCGATTTTACCAATTTTAACAGCTTTTCCCCGTGTATTATCATTCACCAAGCCAATCAATCCTCTAGCATCCAGCTTATTCTTAGAACCTACGTTAATAAAGAAACGGGAAAAGGAAACACCGTTTCTCCGTCCTCTTCTATCACTAAAAGATTCTCTACCGCGATCCCTACCTCTTCGGTCTTGGTCATCTCTTCTATCCCTACTTTTCTTAGCTTTAGCATTCAAATCTGGAGCATCTTTGTAGTAAGCTAGGAATCGGTTAAACTCCATAGAAACAAAGTGTTGAATAAGTTCTTCACGACTTAGCCAAGAAAGTTTTTCATAGATAGCCGGCAAAAAAGATTCAATTTGCTCCTTGTCGATTTCTACTTTTTCGACCTTATCCACAAGCTGAAAAAGTTGTTTTTCACAAATTTCACGTCCTTGAGGTACTAATTTACGCTCAAAAGACTTGCCAGTTTGTCTTTCAATTTGACGTAAACGCCCCAAATCTCTATTTTGTACGATGGCCAAGGATTTTCCACTCTTTCCAGCACGCCCCGTACGTCCACTTCTGTGCGTATAAGCTTCCAAGTCATCTGGAAGGTTATAGTTTATAACATGTGTAAGATCATCAACATCAATTCCTCTAGCTGCCACATCAGTCGCAACTAATAATTGAATACGCTTTTTACGAAAACGATTCATTACATAATCCCTTTGCGCTTGCGATAAATCACCGTGCAAAGCGTCAGCACTATAACCATCTTGCCCTAAATGATCAGCGACTTCCTTGGTTTCACGTCGAGTACGGCAAAAAATGATACCATAAATACTAGGGTTCATATCTACTAAACGCTTCAAAGCCAAGTAGCGATCCCTAGAATTTACCAAGTAGTAATGATGCTCTACATTTTCAGCTCCAGCGTTACGCTCACCAGCAACAATCTCCTCAGGTTTGTTCATATAACGCTTTGTGATAGAGGCAACTCCTTTAGGCATCGTTGCAGAGAACAACAAGGTTTGTCTATCTTCTGGAGTAGCTTCCAACACGGTATCCAAATCTTCTTTGAAGCCCATAGAAAGCATTTCATCCGCTTCGTCAAGCACCAAGTGTCGAACTTTTCCCAACTTCAATTTCTTACGTCCGATTAAATCCACTACACGACCTGGCGTTCCTACTACAATTTGGCCTCCATTCCTTAAGTCCTTGATTTGTGTAACGATGTTAGCTCCTCCATATACCGCTACCACCTTAATATCTCTAAGATATTTTGTAAATTTTTCCATATCACGGAAAATTTGCAGCGCCAACTCACGTGTAGGACACAAGATAATGGCTTGAACTTCTTTGAGCGAACGATCCAATTGATGTAAAATCGGCAAACTAAAAGCCGCCGTTTTACCTGTACCGGTTTGTGCTAAGGCAATCAGGTCTTTATCCGTATTAATAAGGTGTGGAATTGCTTTAGCTTGGATGGGTGTTGGTTTTTGAAAGCCCAAATCTGATACGGCTTTCACAATTTCTGGGAGTAGTGCTGTCTCTTCAAATGTTTCCATGATAGTTTCTTTTAATAAAGCCCTCTATCCCCCAGCAATTAACTTAACAACCGGAATATATTGACTAAAGTAGAATGGCAGTAGTTTCGTCTAATGCCCTCAAATTGTGTGCAAAGGTACGGGGATGTTTTTAGTTTTTAAGGGAATAGACGTTTTTTTATAGGCCGAAATAGATATTGAAGAAATGGCAAAGCTAAGCAGCTTCACCTTAAGACTGTCTATCAACACTTTACATCCAAACTATAGCATAAAAAAGGAAAGTAGCTACGCATTTTATAGGTATGTACAAATCGACTTTGCTTACCATATGTCAAGCAAAGTACAAAGTGAATCAAGGACTTTCATAAAAAATTAGAAGTCGGAATAGCTCACGTCCTACTTATCAAAAAGAAAAGCCTCAAGTTTATTACGAACTTGGGGCTTTTCTCTACCAAAATAGTAGGTAATTTTAAGAAGGTTAGGGAGGCGGTTGTGAACTTTATTTCATACCAATTTCTTAAATCGACTCAGATAGGTCGTTTCATTCCTTCCAAACAACCTTGAATAAATTCGGTTTTGGCTTTAGAGTAATCATCTGATTTACGCCATTTAATACGAGCAAGGTCTTTCTTCAAATAGCCATATTGCTCTCTAACGATTGGATTCCTGCGTAATAAATCCCTAAACAACAAATGATCTTCCCAGAAGGTATGTGTTTCCACCACAGCATGAATATGACATACTCGATACTGATAGAGATGCTCTGGAAAATCTTCTCCTTGCTTCACTATTTTTGGTAATTCTATAGCTAGTTGAGCATTTGGAGGAATTACTTTCGCAAAAAATCGTCTGTACGGTAAAGTTTCTTCATATTTTTCAAAATAAACATACGTCTGTTGATCTTGAAAAATTCTAGGAAGAGCATTTAAATCATCCTCAGATGAAAGCCCAATCATAATGTCAATAATGGGTTTCGCTGACATGCCTTGAACAGAGGTGCTCCCAATATGTTCAATTTTGGGATTAAGATGCCCTAGCCATTTTAAAAGTCTATCTTTCTCTTCAGAAAAGGTTGTATTCCATGTAGGATTGTAGGGTACAATTTCTATTTTCATTTCACTAGTTTTGCTTTCGTTTAGCAACAACATAATTTTAGCCTAAGTTTAACGACATAGTTGTATTGGGGATACTCCAAATATCCATTTTTAGCCTTAGACAATAAATTCTGTTGTTCCTCGATGTTCCTTAAAATCTTTTCAGCATGTTCAATCTAGCGTCATACCTAATTAGAGCTAACGCGGATAGCAATTCAATTTGAACACGCTTTCTATACAAGTACAGCCTAACTACCAACAGTCACTGGCCAATAGTTTATGTCAACAATCACAAACTATTTTGTATAGCTTAAAATTTTTTAAACAACTTCGTAAATAAAGGTCCTCATCTTTAATATAACACCCTCAAGTCTAAAAACCAAAAATCTGTTATTGATAGTTTTTATTATAATACTAGCCCAATAAATTATGCTTATGTTAATTTTTTGTACTTAGTTGTTAACATTCCATGAAGGTTTAAAAAAAAGCATCATATAACAAATATACTCCTAATCCATTATGAATGCAAACGAACAACTATCTATGAATGACAGGCTAACTTCAATTGTTAAAATTATTAACCATTAGCAAAAACATAATTCATATAAGACTTGTGACAGCGGTCATAAAAGGACAAGTATCGTCAAAAAATTAATCCTCTAAGGATCAATAAAAAAAGAACTGTCTGTCAAGCTTTTATTACGATCTTCAACGAAATTTTACGACTCCAACCAATTTTCCCATCCTTCTAGAAAAATTCAATGGAGCATTTTCTATAATAAAGACTACAAAATTTAATTATGTCACACCGCATGCTTCCTTTTGTGCTCACAAAATGTAACAACAAAAGAAAATGTCGATAACAATAATGATTAGGTTAGTGTAAGGCGCAGGCAAAAACAAGTCTGGATAGGTAAGCTTGTTTTAAGTGTAGTAATAGTTCGAGCCAAGAAGAAAGCAGGAATTCGGCTAAAACGCTTCTTAATTAAAGATAATAAGAAAAAGAAGGAGTATCAAGGGGCTCAAATAGAATTGCAAGACCTAATTTAGTATGAAATGAAGGGTTGGGAAAGGTAACTAAACTAACAAGAATAAGCTTGCACCTTTAGAACAAAAACACGTTAAAGACTTAACCAACAAACGGTTGCCCCCCTTTAAATCAATTAGATACAAGATGGCTACACTATTAGCTAGAATCTAAACCCATCTAAATCATTAATTAGACAATTGAAGTTCTAGGGATTTATCTTCGCTTTCGATAAAAGTACCTTGCCCTTTGATTTCAATATAACTCGGTACATATAAGGTGTACCAAACGTATTCATTAACGGGGTAGCCGTTATAAAAGATAGGATTTTTTAGTTCAGGAAGATCTAGTTTTAACGTCTTGTACCTCAAATGGTTAATCGCGTCATACCGTCCTTCAGCAACCATATTTTTTAGCAGATATTGATAGTCATGAATGATTTCTACATGAACATATAGCCTAGCATAGGCTTTACCCCAACGTAAAACTCTTACTTGCCCATCGACTTGTAGAGAAAGACGTTCGGCATTTTTTAAGGGAATAGTTTTGTACAAAGATTTTACCTGCTTATTATACTGAGCATAAGCATCCATAGAAAATAAAGCCACAAAAAGGAGGAGGAAAAACGATTTCATATCAAAAGAAGACATACACGTATAAAGGCATCCGCTTTTATACTTACACGAAGTAAAATAGTGAGAAAAAAATTCGCGTTTGTTTTGTATGTCCACACATTAGAATCCTTGTGCCAGTCAAACACTTCTAATGTCCTTAAATCAGGTTGGTGCGAACAACGATGTCTGCAAATTAAGCATAAATCGCCATAGAATCAAGGTTCTAAGTACCTTTTCAAGTAAGTTTTTTATAAGTAATAGGAAGTAAAGCTATAACAAAATAAAAATAAATGGACTATTTCCTCTACATTGATGGAAGGAAATTAGTTTGCTACAGGATGGCGAATGAGACTATCCAAGTACAAACCAAATTTTCGGTGGCCCGATTCATTAAAATGACCGTCATACCCTTCTGTATAATCTTCTGTTATTAGGATATCGGGTTTATACCAATTCGGATAATGATCGAGTAAGGTGTTTAATTCTTCTTGTGTAATTGCGAGGTTAATAACTTGGGGAATGATGGCGGCAATAAATCTTGAATTATGCTGTTGTGCTAGGTTTTCAATTTTTTGTAGGTATTTTCGATTAACAGAATATCCTACGTAGTTATCTTTCACTACTTTATTGTAAGCTAATTCAACAGGTGCAGGCCAAGGGCCAACGTTGAGACTAGAAAAATTGGTCAATATCGGCCACAGTTGTGTAGTCACTCGACTTTTTCCCATGAACCAATTAAAGTAGTTTTTATCCTGTTCAGGAATCGACATACGCCCCAAGAGATGTTGATAAATACTATCCGCAGTACGCAAGGAAAGGCCTTCGGAAAAAGAATTTAAAAATCCTGCATTCGTTACATAATAGACCGGCACGTCCTTATGAGGAATTCGTTCATGCTCAGCAATGTCATTCCCCATATACACATTGGCTATAACAACATCAGGCTCAAGCTTTTCAATATATTTTTCAGCAACTACCCAATATTGAGGTATATCCGTAGCGGTAATTCCTGTATTAAAAACGACATGCCCTTGCGCTGCTAAAACATCTGCAAAACTAGAAGTTTTATTGTCCGTAACATGCCCCCAAGTAAAGGAATCACCTAGGAGTAAAATTTTCTTTTTGTCTGTCTTATAGTTCTTAAAAGCAATACTTCTGAAACCATCTTCATTGATGGGGGAATGGACATATGCTAGGTAGGCAGAATCAATTTCCGTAAGTACTTCTTTGTTTTTCAGGGACGTAATAAACCGACTAAAATCATTTTGGAGTTCTCCCTTTGCTAGGTCAGCATAATCATTCCATAACCAAAAATTGGGGGCATAAGCACCTTCTTCGTACAGCTCCTCAAAGCATTTCAAAGGTTCTTTTCCTTGTAGTTCATTTTGGATTGATTTTTCTATATAAGTCCTTACTTCTTCATCTATTTTCAAAATGCCGGAAGCGTCTGTTGTAAAGCTACGATAAACGATTAAATCATCAACTTTGTTAAAAAAGTCATTCCTGAAAATCATGCCTGGCGTATAACGCTGGATTTTCAGGTACAATTCTAATCCTGCGAGTAGGACAAGAAATACCACAACGTTCCAAGCCAATAATTTAATGATTTTCCTCATGCCATCTTTCATTTAGCTAAACAGCAACTTCTTCATAGGTCATTAAATCTCCGTACCTTTTTATTAGCTCTTCAATGACTATCCGTTGCCCTTTCACAACTACCTTTCGCCCCGCTTTTGCTAAACGCACTGCTAAAGCCAACTGCTGGGATTCTTCTAGGATAACCGAATCTTTCTTGTAAGTAACATAATCGAAAACAATGGGTTCTAGGGCTGCATACTTCGCAAGATACCACGATTCTTGAAAATCTAAATGCCTTCGGTTGACTTCATCTGTTGTTTGTCCAATAAGTAGCGGATAATCATTGGCTTCTGCAAATTTGCCTAAGGCACGATTATCTCTAGGAAGGCAAGGCCCTCCAAAGCCAAAGCCATAAGACAGATAACGCCCTCCAATACGCGAATCATTCGCAACTGCTTTCAAAACCTTTTCAGGATTAGCTCCTACACGGTAGCATAAATCACCAATAGAATTTGCGAATGAAATTTTGGTCGTCAAAAAGCAATTGATGGACAATTTAGTAATTTCTGCACTCAATCGATCCATTTTGCAGAACGTAGGAACATTATCACACATTTTCCTATAGATATGTTCAATTCGCTCACCAACAGCCGCATTTGCCTCCCCTATCAAAATCATATCAGGACGCTGCTGATCTCTAATAATCGTTCCTTGTGCAATAAATTCTGGATTATAACTGACAGAGTAATTGTAGGGAGCTAATTTAGCGGCAAATTCATCACAATACCCCGGCATGGTGGTACAGCTCACAATTAAATCAATACCTTGCTCCCGTTTTCCAAAAGCAATTAAATCGTTCGCTAGATCCTCCAATTGGGTATGATCATACCCGCCGTCTGGAGGGGAAGGCGTCGCTACAAGGATAAATAATTGTTGATAAGCATCCGTAAGAATATCCTTCAGCTCAGTCGTTGCCTTAAATTGGGTAGATTTTTCTAGTAGAGCTTCCAAATCCGGCTCAAAGGATTTTAACTTTTTCTGATTGATTTTAGCTACATAATCTTCGCTCAAATCTACTCCAAGAACCTCAAAACCAGCTCGTTCAAGATTCAATGCAAAACAAAGTCCAAGTTTTCCGATTCCGATAATCCCTATTTTCTGCTGCATGGTCTTCCTCTGTAGTATTGGTTAGCGTAAAAACTATATACAAATTGGGGATAGTATTTTCTTTATTCTAAATTAGACCTTAACAACTCAGGTAAGTCATTTACAGCCATTTTAAAAAAAGGACATCAGTAAAGTTAGTGATTTTCAAGAAATCCTTAATAAAAACCCGTTATAAAATCTCTCTACTCCTGATTCCTATAACGGACTGCTTTCAACTCAATCAGCGGGTTCAAACGTATATTCCTCCAACTCTTGATCCGAATAGCCCCAATTTTCAGGAT
>JAHDHB010000304.1 GCA_020631545.1 Saprospiraceae bacterium
CAATATGCATTTACTTTTTACAATAAAAAAGCCCTTCCTCAACAGGAAGGGCTTTTTTATATAAAAGACAAATTGTCTTATTTCTTCTTGACAAATTTCTTCTCCTTGATACGAGCCTTCTTACCAACAAGGTCGCGAAGATAGAACAATTTAGCTCTTCTTACTTTACCGTGTTTGTTGACTTGAATGCCTACAATGGCAGGAGAGTTGAATGGAAAAATACGCTCAAACGCCGTTAGACATCTTTCTTACAGTGAAGGTTTTAGTCAAACCATTTCCATTTATTTGGATAACATCGCCACGGAAAGCCTGAATACGCTCCTTCGATCCTTCGACGATTTTATAATTGACGGTTACGTTATCGCCTGGACGAAAATTAGGGAGTTCATCCCTTTCCGTAGTCATTTTTTCTTCTACGTAATTTAACAAGTTCATGGCCAAATGCTTTATGTGCTTTAAAAATTGCCGTGCAAAAGTACAAATAATTTTGACAATAAAGAAAGTTTATTGAAATTTAATGATAAAAAGGTAAAATTTGTTTGGCCTTTGTTTAGAAGTTAAAATCGAAGATCATCAGGAAGCATTTTTTCTACATTAATTGTCGGGAGAAGATAGGTATTAAGGCTAGTATTTTCTGTTCTAGCATGAAGAACACCTCTAGCAGTACCTACAGACAAAACAGCTAAATGCAAGATAAAATCCCTTGGGATTATAAATTCTTTTGTATTTTTTTGCACAAAATTATTCCATAAATAATCGGCAACTTTAAACTCACAATTTAACTCAATCAATAAAAAAGGAATCTTATTATCCTTAAATTGAAAACTTGGTAATACGGCAAGAGTTTTACGCTTCTTATCTAAAGAAAATCTTAGTTGACTCTCCAAAAGCACCTCAGATTTATTCACCAAATTATCTGGCAGCATTGCAAACTGCTTCGTCGTAATTTTATACAGTAAAAAGCCAACCTCATTCATTTGTACTTTCATTTAAGCCGCTACAGCATATCGTTCATTACCAGCCTTTTGTTCTACATCTTCTTTAGCAGAATTGTTGCAATTTTCTTTACCATTAGCAGGGAGAACCTCAACAGAATGCTCCTGTACCATAGTTTTTGTCGAAATTCCTCCTAGCCCGTCAGCAACAAAATCACTATGAAACGAACCTATGACCTCTCCCTCAAGTTCTGAATAAGAAAGACGAGAACTTGAGAAGTAAACTTGATCATTGTTAAGGTCTTCATTTAATGGTATTCCTATTAATTTCACCCCCGTTGCCGTTTCCAATTTACAGATGGTCTCTAAAGTAAGGTTTTCCTTGCCTTTTAAAACCTTGCTCAAATATTGTGGAGAACAATTCATTCGTTGGGCAAGTTCCTTTTGCGAAACACCTTCTAGTTTAAGATATTCAAGGACTTCCAAGGCTATCAAAAAAGACAGTTCCATCCAACGTTCATCATTTTCCGCTTGCAGAGCATCCTTTAGCCACTTCCCTTTGTCTTTTTTGGCATCCTTCAATAAGCCTTTTAAAAATTCACTCTTTCCCATAGGAATCAAAATTCAAATATAAAATAATCAGCATTTTCGTCATCTGACAAAAACACTTTAGCTTCTTCAAGTTTTTGCAACTCAATTAACAAATGTTCTCTTTCATTCATAGTAGGCGTTAATTTAATTGCACCTCCCGTTATGATAAATAAGTTACGTTCAATTCGAATCGCATAAATTCTCAACCAACTTTTTTTCTGCCCTCCTACAGCTTTGTTCTTTTCAAAAGCCTCAATTCTAGTTGGGTTGTTATAAAGTGGTTTAAATATAGTAGACAGGGTTTCCGTTCGTTCTATCTTTCCTCTTTTCGCATACGCTATTAGTGTTTTCCTAAGTCTAATCGCCTCTTTTCTAGTTATAATGATGGCTTGTTTGACACTCATTCCTTGCCAAAACCCACTGAGGAGGTCTATTTTATGTTCTTCAAAGAACCTTTGAAGCCATAGGGGATCCGTCCACGAATCAATTAAACGAGACAATTCATCCTTGCCTTCATCACTATAGTGTAAAGCATATAGGCTTTCGTCTACAATTTCTACAAGCTTAAAGGTACTACTATTTTTCATCTCGATCAACTTCTAGGTTTACTTTTAACATTTCCGAGCTATTTTTTTGTACTTTTTACTATAACATTGCAAGTTTAATAAATAATATTGACTATCACAAACAATTTATTTCTAGTAACTAATAAGCCACAAAAAGATGAGCTATATAATATCAATTTTGAACGGAGAAGCACCTTTTTTATTCTTCAAAAGATAGCTAAATGATTAGCAACTAATTATTCAAATTTTATGTATTTTCACCGTTATGACAAAAAACAAGTACTTGATTGTGATTTGCGGCCCTACGGCTAGTGGAAAAACGGGGTTAGGTATTGAATTGGCGAAGTATTACAATACGGTCATCATTTCTGCTGATAGTCGTCAATTTTATCGTGAATTGGCCATTGGTACAGCCAAACCGACCAAGGAAGAATGCGAGCAAATCCCACACTACTTCGTTGATTCGTTGAGTATTGAAGATGATTATAGTGTAGGACAATTTGAGCGCGACACGCTAGTTTTGTTGGATGATTTATACAAAAAGCATGATGTCGTAGTACTCGTGGGAGGTTCAGGTTTATACATCAAAGCTATTTGTGAAGGACTGGATGAATATCCTGAAATTCCACCAAGCATCAGACAGAATTTGATGCAATGCTATGAGCAAGAAGGTATTGAAACTTTGCAAGAAGAACTCAAAACAGTAGATTTGGAATACTACCAACGAGTAGATTTACAAAACCCTCATCGGCTTATTCGTGCATTGGAGGTTTATAGAGCTAGTGGGAAGTCATTTTCTTCTTACCAACGGAAAAACAAGGCTAATCGCTCCTTTCTTCCCCTAAAAATCGCCCTAGATTGGGACAGGGAAGTCTTATACCAGCGTATTAATCAACGGGTAGATAATATGCTAGCAGCGGGTTTGGAAGAGGAAGTACGTGCTGTTTATCCTAGGAAACACCTCAATGCTTTGCAAACCATTGGATACAAGGAATTTTTCGATCATTTTGATGGAAAATTCGACCGTGAGGAGGCCATACGCTTGATAAAACGCAATACTAGACGTTTTGCGAAACGCCAACTAACTTGGTTTCGAAAAGAAAGCGATATAAAACAATGCTCACCGAATGCAATCGAAACCATATTTGATTACTTGAATGCACGTATGAAGGCTTCAACAGAATAAGCGTACTAGTGATTCAACTCCTAAGTCCTTGACAGCCTATGCTTGTTCTTTTTCCGTTATCCTGCGTTGCTCATCGGTCAGGTAGCTACTGCTACTTTCCTTCTTCGCGCCTTGGCTAACAAAAAATCACCGTGCCTATACTATCAACTACTTAGGGGTTGAACCACTAAGCTCATCACATGAATTTTATCCAACAAATACTAGCCGATTACAGAAAGGTAGAGCGCCATGTCTTCTATCTAGTGGGTGCAGAGCTTTGCCTACAGCTAATCAATTCCTGCTACTTCATTCTCTTGAATTATTTTATGGAAGCGGAGGGCTATCAGGATTATGAGATAACGAATTTTGTAAAGGAACGTTTTTTTGCGGTAATGCTCTTTGCTTTGCCACTTGGATTTTTCATTAAAGGTAAACGACTCAAGCCCTTCTTTTACATCGCTGCTGTTACTATGCCGACCATGTCTCTACTCGTCGTTTATGCTATTTCAAATCATCTAGATACTCTTCTTATCTGGTGTATGCGGCTTTGGGGATTGGGGTTTATTTTCATTCATATAACGGCGCTCCCCTTCATTCTACTTAATGTAAAAAAAGAACAGCACTCCGAAGCGATTTCTATGTTTTTTCAAACCTGGAGTGTTGCGATTTTCTTCGTCGGGATATTCAATTTTATACTCAACTACTTAAATCCTAGCTTATTCACAGAGAAAACGGTTATCCTAATTTTTTCAGCATTAGGTTTCTTAAGCTTTTATTTTGTTTCAAGAATAAAAATCAAAGAAACCATATCAGAGGCACTTCCTATTCGAAAAATCAAAAAGCTCAGTGATGTTTTTAAGGCGGCACATGATATTATGGTCAAGCCTTATGACTGGGGGCTTATCTTAAAAGCCGTTATTCCTACCTTCATTATCGCCTTAGGTGCTGGTTTTACCATTCCAGTTATCAATTTATTCTTCCTGCACGTACACGAAGTGGGTTCTCGCACTTTTTCTCTTTTAGGTGCATCTACGTATGTTTTAGTTGCTATAGGCATGACCTTTATGCCTTATATCCGCAAGCGTTTTGGGTATAAAACGGCAATCATCTTATTCCAATCCTTGGCTGTTTTTGCTCTTTTTATAATGGCTACAACGGAGTATTACAATACAACTTCCTTTGCTGTATATATCGCTATTTTTTTCTACATCATCCGTCAGCCTTTAATGAATGTGGCAGGGCCAATGACCTCCGAACTGACGATGTATTATGTAGGCAAACGGAATCAAGAAATGATCAGTGCTTTGAATTCTTCCATTTGGTCAGGAAATTGGTTTATTAGCCTATTCCTATTTACTTGGTTCCGTCAGCACGAATATCGCTATGTAAGTATTTTTATGATTACGGTGGTCTTGTACGTTATTGGCGTCTTGTGGTATGCTTATTTGATTCGTGATTACGAAAACAGGTTGAAGAGTTAGCAGTCGAGGTATACCTTGACTATAAATCAAGTCAGTGTAAAGATAAGTAGACCGCTTACAATCCCAAATAATGTCGTAATTAATCCAATTGGCTTCGACCTTAACCAACCTGTTAAGCTTATTACAGCAATTAGCGCGTAAATACCTATGTAAAATGATAATCCACCGACTAAACGAGGATAGGTCAATAATTCCTTTGAAGATTCATAAGGAGAATCAGGGGCTAAAATTATAAGTATTTTGTTCATTCCAAGAACAGCAACAATAAATGAAATAGCGGCAAGGGAGCCCCCTACAATCATCACTTTAAAGAGCTTGCTTTTATGGTCACTGAGAATGAATGCTCCAAGAATAGTTTCAGAAATACCACCAAGAAAGACACAAAACGGCTACGCTTCAGTTAGAAGTTAGTAGTTGCTAAAAAGAAAGCCGCCTAAAAACTTAGGCGGCTTAAGTCCTCAACAAGGAGGAATATTAATGCGTTTAAGAACGGTCTATAAAAAGGCTGTTCTCAAGTCAGATTTTTTCAGTGACATTAGGAGCAGCAGCCATGATTTCTTCATTAGCTTTGCTAGCAAATTTTTCAAAGTTTTTCACGAATGCGCGAGCCAATTCATCAGCTTTTGCATCGTAAGCATCTTTATCCTCCCAAGTATTTCTAGGATTCAACACCTCATCTGGTACATTCGGACAAGAAGTAGGCATGGAAAGACCAAAAATAGGATGAGTTTTGTAATTTACATGGTCTAATTCTCCTTCTAGTGCTGCTGTAACCATAGAACGGGTGTAGCGCAATTTCATTCGGCTACCTACACCATAAGCACCTCCAGTCCAGCCGGTATTCACTAACCAAACATTGACTTTATGCTCTTTCATTTTTTTGCCCAGCATTTCCGCATATTGCGTAGGGTGCAAGGGAAGGAAAGGAGCGCCAAAACAAGCAGAGAAAGCGGTAACCGGTTCATTAATACCAGCTTCTGTGCCTGCTACTTTTGCTGTATACCCCGAGATAAAATGGTACATAGCTTGCCCTGCACTTAATTTAGAGACAGGAGGCAACACACCAAAAGCATCACAGGTCAAGAAAAAGATATTTTGAGGATGGCCTCCTTTAGAAGGATGCAAAGCATTGTCTATATGATGTATAGGATAAGAGACTCTAGTATTCTGTGTAATATCCGAGTTTTTAAAGTCAGGTTCTCTTGTTCCCTCTTTGAATTTAAGATTTTCTAAGATGGCGTGATGCTTGATCGCCTTGTAAATTTGAGGCTCTTTCTCCTCGGTAAGATCGATACACTTAGCATAGCATCCACCTTCGAAATTGAAAACGCCCTCATTTGACCAGCCATGTTCGTCATCTCCAATTAAACCTCTATTTTCATCAGCAGATAAGGTTGTTTTTCCTGTACCAGAAAGGCCAAAGAATACAGCTACATCACCATCTTCTCCTTCATTAGCCGAACAGTGCATAGATAAAACATCACGCTGCTTAGGCAATACATAATTTAAGACCGAGAAAATTCCTTTCTTGATTTCTCCTGTATATCCAGTTCCACCAATAATGATGGTTTTTCTAGTAAAACTAATAATAGCGAAGTTATGCTGGCGCGTTCCGTCAACTTTCGCATTGGCCATAAACCCAGGGGCACATAAGATATTCCACTCAGGTTTTGCATTTAACAATTCTTCCCGATTCGGGCGAAGAAACATGTTATTCGCAAACATGGCACTCCATGGCTTTTCAGCTACTAAGCGTAAATTAAGGCGGTAGTTATCATCTGCACAGGCATAAGCATCCCGAACAAACACATTCTTCCCCTTGAAGTAGTCCGTAATTTTATCATAAAGTCGATCAAATTTATCCGCAGGAAAAGGCATATTGATATCGCCCCAATCTACTGTATCCGAAGTTAGATCGTCTTTTACAATAAATCGGTCCTTAGGAGAACGCCCCGTAAACTCTCCGGTTTTGATCAATAAAGCTCCAGAATCAGCGATAACTCCTTCCTCTAGCTGTATGGTATGTTCCATTAATTCTTCAGGTAGAAGATTCCAGTAGGCAGCTTTTATATTTTTCAACCCAAGATCCTCAAGATTTGCGGAAGGGTTCTTCGTTCCGAACTCATTCATAGAATTAAAGTTTATCCTTTTTAAAATAGTCCTCGTATTTGAGTGTGGTGATGGTGATAAAGAACAAAGATAAAGAAGTTATGGTACTTATTTATTGGATTTGACGAACAAATCCAGAAATAGCCACTAGGCTTCGCAGCGCCTTAGTTCAAAATATTATGTGGCAAAAGGCATACTTCAAAAAACAAAGTCAATAAAAACCTCAATTCCTAGCACAGAATATATCGTTTCAGTGATAATATCAGAACCTCTTTATATTCGATGCCTTTTCCTTTTTCTTAAAAATTTACTTAATGAATACAATGCTTCACAGCTATTGCGCTAAGTGTTATAATTACACTAAGATTTAAAATTTTCCCTTCAAACTAACCATTAAGTTAATTCCCGAAGCACTCACCCCCGATGAAAATGGACGGTAATGTTTGTCCAGCATATTCTCCAAGCCAAGCGTAGCCATGAAATGCTTATTGAGATGATAAGAGGTGTAAAGGTTCAATACATACCAAGGAGGCGTTCCTCTATCCGTCGCCTTATCAAAATTATCCGAGCCTTCTAAATCGTAGCGTTTTTTCCTTTTCCAACCATTATACTGTCCTTGCACTTCTATTCTCGCCTTACCTTTAAGGGTGTAGGTTAAAGTGGTATGCCCATAAACCGGAGGGATATGAGAAAGAGGGCGATCATCAGTACTATTTTGCCCATAGGTGTAATTTACGACGGATTTAAAATTAACATTACGAGCTACTTTTATAATGACATTCCCAGAAACGCCATAAATAAACCCTTTTCCTACATTAAAATTACGCTGAATGGTATCAAAAGCACCATCATAGTAAAATAAGAATTCGCCAGTTGGCAATGTATCCCTACGCCTTACCAAGGCATCAAATAAGTAAGTGTAGAAGGCCGTTCCTCCTATTTTTACTCGATCACTAACGTGTTTAGCAATGGAAATTTCCCCATTTAGGGTTCTTTCAGCAGTCAAATCTGGATTCGGTAAAGTCACAAAACCACCCTTTGAGCGCACCTTTGAAAAATCATCAACATTGGGCGCCCGGAAAGCGGTAGAAGCCACTAGATGTAAGCTATATCCTTTGCCTGGATTCCAGGTCATCCCCAAGCCTCCTGTTAAGGCAGAGGTATTTAAAACAACATTAGATTCAGGTAGACTGAAAAAATCCGTATTAATGAAATCGGCAGTAACCGTAACTAAGGACTGACGTAAACCACCTATGAGATTAATATTTCGTTTTTCTAAATTGAG
>JAHDHB010000305.1 GCA_020631545.1 Saprospiraceae bacterium
AAATCAACTAAAAAAACAAAAGGAACTTCCGGCTAATAGTCGTCATCTTCTAAATACCTATCTCATTACGGAGCCATTGCTCTATTATGATCTGATGAAGAATAACCATTCGAAAGATGTTCGCTTACAATTCGTGCTAGACGCTTTTGGTGAATATGTCCTTGTCAATATTTTACGCTTGTACAATTCGGCTTTGAGTAGGGAGATGGTGATCAATGTTCAACACAATTATTTGTTAGATAAACAATGGTTGAATGCTATTATCGCTCCACGAATCGAAACTGTTTCACCACTATTAAAGGTTCAATTTTGGCTTTTTGGCCTATTAAATGATAGTAATGATGACAGTAATTTTCAAAGGCTAAAGCAACTCTTAGTTGAACAACAAGACCGTTTTACCCAAGATGTTTTGAGGGACGCCTATACGCATTTACTAAACTTTTGCAGTCGACAAATTCGACAAGGTAATTTAGCTTATTTAGCAGAAAAGCATCAAATTTATAAAAATGGCTTACCACAAAAGGTGTGGAATGCAGGGATGTACCTTGCTGGTCATCATTATATTTTAATGGTTCAAAATGCCTTAGATCTAGAAGCTTATATTGAAGCCAATAAGTTTATTGATGCTTATCAGAAAGAACTCAATCCAAAATATTTGCCTGCTCTGCCCAAATTAGCTTGTGCCTATTATTACTTCTATCAAAAAGCGTATAAGCTAACTGCGGAAAATCTCGTTTTTGTAGAAGAAGCAGTGGAGAAAAAAAACACAAAAAAAGCCACCAAACAATCCAAAGATTTTTTCTACATACTCTATTACAAAACGCTCCACATCATGCTGCACTTTGAGTGCAACGATGCCTTAATCAATACAAGTAGACACCCTTTGCCTTATGCTTTGGATGCCTTACGGTCTTACTTGAGCCGCGATAAAAAAATGGCTTCACGCATCAAGAAATCTTACCGTCATTTTAGGCAACTGACAGAGCGACTTTTCCGTATAAAAGAACAATTGAGTTTTAAAAAAGACAAAACGCATCAAATTAAACGTCTTATTCTTGATATAGAAAAGACAGATTTGCTTGTAGAGCGCAGATGGTTGATGCAACAAAGCGTGGGTATGTTAGCTTGAGTCCGTTATTTTACTATCTCGAATGAATTCAAGCGATTTCTAAAATCGTACTACCTGCTATTCCTTTTTCTTTAAAGCGTTCAAACGGTCTGCTCCTTGCTCCTTGCGTAAGCGTTCTTCTTTTTCTCTAACGATCTGCTGGTGAATGCGTTCATAGGTAGATTCCACCTTCTTCGGAAGGTCAATTCTTAACCCAGAGTCGTCCCCAATAATAATAAAAGAGCATTCCGTATCTCCATCCAAGGGAACTTGTGCGAACAGACCAGTGCCCATAAGAAGGAAGAGGACTAGAAATGAGGTGATTTTTACGTTTTTCATGGTATTGGTTTTGAAAGATTATAGAAAATAGGTGTTATGGTGTTGAAACACCTAACTCAAGACCTACGAAAGCTTTCTGTGTTAATAAAGATTAGGTAAGGCTTTATTATGGATGCAATATATATGGAATAGCGCAATACCCAAAGTCAAAAGTAATAAGTGGTAGAAAAATGGGAATAATTGGTATGTTTTTTTGTAATCATTATCTTGTTTGTTAAGATGTTAAACTTTTTCTTAAAGAGAATTGCTGAATTTTGCTAGCTTAGATTTCTAAAAAAGTCAAAGACCAACCATACTTTATCTCATCCAGCAAAATCCCCCTCAAAAATAATCCCTCAGCACTCCAACTCCATCAACTTCTTCATCAGCCACCTCTTATCGCTCACCTTATCATACCCATTTAATTTATCGTTTAATGTTTTCCATTTTTTAGGCGTCATGGTGCTCCTAGATTTGGAGATTAAGCGGAGTAGATTGGTCGCATTGGTGTATGATTTTTTTAGGTCTTTAGAGAGTAATTTATTTTTTCGGATATAATCCTTGAAAGAATCCGTCAGTTGAAAAAGGGCGATGTCTTCGCCTAGTTCGTAGTAGATTTTCATTAAGAAAAACTTTCGGCCCAGTTCAAAAAAGACCTCCATGCTTTCGGTTTGTATGAGTTGTTCTCTGGCTTCTGCGTACTTTTTTTGATAAAAAAAGACGGTGGCTAGGAAAAAACGGTAATAGGATTCTCGAATAGCAGGATTGATGTGCTGATGAGCGTCTTCTAAAAATGCTAAAGTCCATTCGAATTTTCCGAGTTGGCATCCTACGGAAACCACATTTTTTAGTTGGGCAACAGGAATATATTTTGTGCAAAAAAGAGCGTTTTGATGAATCATTTTCTGGTAAACAGAAAATAGATGTTCTAAGAAAACAGGTTGGCCACTGAAGATTTGTTGGATGCAGTAATTTCCTGCTATAGTAAATAGAATGTGCAGCTCTTTTCTGGGGATAAAATCTTGAAAATCGGCCATTAATTTGATGAAATGGTGAAAATCTTCTTCCTTTGCTCCTTCTTTCCCGAGTAGTACGGCGTGCTTAAATAACTGGATTAAGTGGTACTCATCTCCTAGGAAAGTTTTGCTGAGTTCCATCGTTTTTTCCAAGCGGAGTTCTTGGTATCCGACAGACATGAATTGCTTGACATTTATCATTTCATAGGCAAGAGGGAGGCGCTGACACATGTAAAAAGCATCCAAAGAATTGGCTAAAGTATCAGGCTGTAGTCGCTCTTTTCGACTAGAAGTGATTTGCAAGTCGTACAAAAAACGAGAAAATAAAAATTGGTATAAATAATCTTCTCGCGTAGGACGCTTTTTTTTGTTGAGTGATTTAAGGTTTTGATTCCCAATTTTTTCAACCAAATCGTTATTGCCTTTTTCTTCTAAAGCTTCCACCAAAAGATAATTGTGGTTACTAGGTTTTGCGCGCAATTGTTCCAAGACGAGGACTTCTTCTGCAAAGGTATTCAATTGTTTAAGGAGCACACTCAAATAAGATTTGTGTTTTTCTTCTAGACTTAGCAGTTGCCTTACCTCTTCTTTGGATAGTTCTTTTCCTTGTTTTAAGATTTGATCTTGAAGGAGTTGGAAGAGTGATAGGCAAACTTCATTTGTGTTGAAATAGGGCGATTGAAGCATTTGTTCTAGCTTCTTTAGCTCTCTTTCTGAAAACGAAAGCAGCAATTTAACGGCGGGTGTCGTGTTTATCATGAGCAGATTGTGGACTTTTCATTTGATAGAAGAAAGCAACCTCCAGACAAATTATGTTTTTTTAGATTAGAAAACGTTTTTTTTTTCCCTTTTTCCAGATTTTCCTTCCTTGTATTTTTGTAACGAATGATGAGATAACTAGTACTGCCTGAAACATTGGTTTTTGCAAAAAGGATTACACGAAACTACTTAGAAGGGCAACCACAAGAATTTGCCCCTACATAGGACTTAGACCTTAATTAATAGTGTATTCCTTAGCCTGAATTCTGAAATCCCGTAAGGGCAAAGCCTTGTGGTTGTCCCCTAAAACCTGAAAGTTACTAGCTAACCTCATCAAAAAAACGAAATTATGCTGAAATTTCTATCCCTAATAGGCAAACTTTTTTTACTCCTCCTTGCTTGGAATTTGCAAATCGCAAATGTCCTTGCGCAAGCCACTTATTCTGATAATGAGTTAATCATTCAATTCTCCAACACCGCAAAGTTAGATTTTACTACAAATCTCTACAAGGCGCTTAAAATTCAGGAAGATAAGGAATTCCAGCATAATACTCAATTTTGGCAGCTCGATTTTCCTGTAATCCTTGATAAGCAAACCTATACTTCTGTTGATGAACTTTTGCCTTACTTGAATATGCTGCCTGAAATCGAATATGCT
The DNA here is from genome assembly GCA_020631545.1 of Saprospiraceae bacterium. Taxonomy (GTDB): domain Bacteria; phylum Bacteroidota; class Bacteroidia; order Chitinophagales; family Saprospiraceae; genus JAHDHB01. The sequence continues at coordinate 3,860 of JAHDHB010000305.1, forward strand.
GAACCGAATTTTACCGTAGGAATTGATGTCTTGCCCAATGATATTTATTTCCTTGGTTATACTTGGGCGCCAAATAATTATGGGCAATTTGGAGGCATGGAAGATGCGGACATTGATGCTGTAGAAGCTTGGGATATTCAAAATACAAGTCCTAATGTTGTTGTTGGTGTTTTGGACACGGGAATTGATTGGACACATCCTGATTTGGTCAATAACATTTGGCAAAACCTAGGAGAAGATGCTGATGGCGACGGGAGTGTACTAGAATGGAATGGGACGACTTGGATTTTTGATCCAGATGATGTGGACGGTCTGGATAGTGATAATAATGGCTATGCCGATGATTTTATTGGTTGGGATTTTATTAATGAGGATAACAATCCAATGGATGACAATGGCCATGGTACGCATGTGGCGGGTACGATTGGAGCAGAGGGGAATAATGGACTAGGCGTAGCCGGCATTACTTGGGATGTACAACTTATGCCCTTGAAATTTATTTCTGCTAATGAATGTGGTAAAATTGCGGATGCTGTAGAAGCGATGAATTATGCTCAAATGATGGGCGCAGACTTGACAAACAATAGCTGGGGTAGTGCGGATTATTCCATCACCTTTTACAATACCTTAGTCAATGCTGATGCTCAGGGACAGCTTTTCGTAGCAGCAGCGGGAAATAGCAGTATCAATACCGATAATTTTCCGCATTATCCTGCTGCTTATACCGTTGATAATATCATCACTGTAGGTGCTTCCAATCGTCATGATGGCCAAGCATGGTTCTCTAATTTTGGTGTCAATAGTGTAGATGTTTTCGCGCCGGGGGAAAGCATTATCAGTACTTCTTTGAATGGAAGTTATGATTTTAAAGATGGGACATCCATGGCTGCGCCTCAAATCAGCGGTGCATTAGCTTTGCTGATCCATGAATTTCCTTCACTAGACCATTTGTCCTTGAAAAACAAGTTGTTAACGAGTGCTGATCCCTTGGGTAGTTTAGCAGGGAAATGCTTGAGTGGGGGGCGTTTGAACTTATACAACATGCTCAAAGGAAATGTGGTGGAAACCAATTTTACCTATTTGAAAAACAACTTGTCGGTAGATTTTAGCCTCTTGCATACTTCGCCAAACAGTACTTACCAATGGGATTTTGGAGATGGGAATGCGGCAATTGGCGTCGCTCCTACACACGTTTATTTGGCAGGTGGCACTTATCAAGTTTGCTTAACGGGCACAAATTATGTTGGAGTCGAAACCTCTTGTTCTACTATAAATGTGGAGACTTGTACAAGCCTTGAAAATGACTCGCTTCTTCTAGTCGATTTTTATAATCAAATGGGTGGCGCGAATTGGACAACGCCTTGGGATTTAAGTACACCTGTCGCTACTTGGCAAGGCGTTTCCTTAGATGTTACTGCTTGTCAGGTTGTTGAATTGGACTTGAGCAATAACAATCTTGTAGGAATACTCCCTGATATGACGGACTTTCCGAGTCTTTATAAGTTAGATGTTACCAACAATCAACTTGATTTTGATGAGTTAAAAACAAACTTAGTAGAAAATTTATCCCTTAATGATTTTTGCTACAATCCACAGGGTTTTGCACAAATGCAGCAAGTGGGTGACGATTATTATGCGACCTATCCTGACGGCGATATGGCTAATAGCACTTATGTTTGGTTAAGAAATGGTGTTTATTATGCGTCTGTTATTGGGAATAATTCCATTTCGCCTACGTTAGCAGGAGATTATCGGTTGTATTATGTCGTTAATTCAACGCTTACGCGGCCTGCTTCTTGCCAACAATTATACATTCGGGGAAGTGCTGCGGACGGCTTACCCATTCTTTGCGATGAAGACGCGACGTTTATCGTGAAGGGGCAGTCTTGCAGCACCTTTTCTGCTACCTTTTCTGCCAACAATACAACGCCAAATATTAATTATCGTTGGTTCGTCGACGGAAATATCGTTGCGACGACAAGCAATTTTACCTATAATTTTCCTAGTGAAGGGAATTATACCATTCAATTAGAAATCGAAAATGCTTATTGCATTACTCAACATGAAGAAGAAATCGGTATTGGAAATAGCGCTTCCCTCCTTAACCTTCCTACCGAAATAGAGATTTGTGATAACCAAGGAATCTTGGATGCTGGCCTCTTAGGAATGTCTGATTATCAATGGTATTTAGATGGCGTTTGGTTGGATTCTCTTCCCGTTCTTTCCATCTCATCAGAGGGACTTTATAGCTTGGTCGTGACGGATTACTGCAATAGTTCTGCTACGGCTTCTACGTTTGTTTCTGCTTTTGGCGCCTGTGTATGGCCCGGTGATTTCGATCATAATGGATTGGTGAACTATGAAGATATTTTTACTTATGGTTTTGCTAAAGGAAAAACAGGCTTTTCCCGACAAAATTCCTCCAGTGCATGGGCAGCACAAGCTTGCCAAGATTGGAGTTCATCTTCTTTTGCAAATATAAATGACAAGTATAGTGATGGCAATGGAGATGGGGTCATTAATACGTTAGACTTACAAAGCATTGTCCAAGCTTACGGCGAATCACATACCCAAGGTAATTCCGTTGTTTATCCCATCAATAATAACGTTTCTTACAAGATAAAACCTCGAATTGACAAAGGGCGTAGCACGGATTCCACGCTTCATATTCGCTTTGAGTTGAAATCCAATAATGGGGCTCCATTAGATATTTATGCCCTAGGTTTTCAATATTTTTATGGAGAGTCAAAAACTTCAATGACAGCAGATTATAGCAGTTCTGTGCTAGGCGATGAAGGGCTCGATATGATTGCTGTAAGCTCGAACGCTAAGGGTGCTATAGACGTTGGAATGACTAGGCTAGGGCTAGGTAATAAAGTGATTGATGGAGATGTAGTGTCTGGCTATGTTTCCATTCAGGATTTGACTTCGGGGGGACTTTATTCGAGATTTCGAAATATTCGTGTGATACAAGAGGATGGCAACGAGGTACTTGGACAGCGCTATGTGATGAATGCCTTCTTCAATACGAGTGCAGATTCCTCCGATATTGAGCTAACCGATCTTTCTACCAACAGTCCTGTAGAGTTTTATATCAATGCCCTTCCTTATACTTGTGGTATAGCCAATGAAACCGAAATTACGGTATTTAGTGGCACAGCCCCCTACACTTATTTATGGTCAAATGGAGAAACAACAGCTATTGCAACAGGTTTAGGATTAGGTGATTATCAAGTAACGGTGTCTGATGCTACAGGTGCTTTTCGAGTAGGAAATATTCATTTTGACAATAATCAAGACTTTGCCATCGGTATCCAAACAACGAATAGTTTTGATGATTTAGCTAATGGAACGGCTACCGCAACCGTTACTGGCCTAGGAGCTTTTACTTATCAATGGAATGAGAGTCCGCCTTCCACTTCTCCTATAATCAGTGGATTAGGTACTGGTATGCATCAGCTAATTGTGTACAATACCATGACAGGATGTTTTAAAACAACGCATTTCCTTATAGAAAAGGAGTATTTGACGGTGCGTGTAAAGCTATTGTTAGAAGGAAATTATGATGAAACTACGAACCTCATGAACGATATACTGCGACAAGAAGCCTTGCTGCCCCTTGTTTCGCCTTATGACAACACCCAAATTCTACATCCTGATATTTTAAATAGAACGGGGCCTACAGCTATTACCGATTGGGTAGAAGTAGAACTATGGAATGCTGTTGCTTCAAACTGCCTAGCTCGTACTAGTGCTCTTTTGCAAAGAGGTGGAGATGTCGTAGGCTTAGATGGAGTATCCTCCTTGCATTTTGAAGGATATTCTAAGGGCTATTATCATTTGACGATCCGTCATCGAAATCACTTAGCCATAAGAACCGAAAATCCTATTTGGCTAAGCGGAGGACTAGGGGATATTGTTGATTTTACCCAAGGAAATGCCTATGGTTTGGGGGCTACCAATACCTTAACCAATAACCGACAAGCGATTTGGACGGGAGATGCCAATAACGATGGCCTAATCAATGCTGGTGATAGAGCTGCTGCTTGGAATAATAGAAATCAGGTAGGGTATAACCCCGCAGATATTAACCTAGATGGTGTCGTGAATGCCGCGGATCGAGCTAAGGCATGGAATAATCGAAACAGGGCAGCGGCGGCCTCAGATTGTCCTTGAATTTTGGGAAGAAGGGGATGGGGGATGAGTTTTGCGTCCATTGCGTAAAAGACTCACCCCCAACCCCTCTCTCC
>JAHDHB010000306.1 GCA_020631545.1 Saprospiraceae bacterium
GCATTAAGTTTAGATTTAAGGAGTTATGGCTTTTCTTTTATCGTCGAACGCGCACTGCTACGCGAGGTGACTTACATCGTAAAAGTGGATTATACGGCAGAAGCTTGCGGGGCAGAAGATGGCGCTTCCTATTTCTTTTGGTATGAAGGCGCGCTTACTCATGTTGCAGATTTATCTAGTATGGGAGATGGAGGGATATTACATTATGATGAAGAATTTGAATTCTTGGAAGGAAGTAATCAAGTAATCTACAAGCAAGAAGCAGGAGAAATGATCGATGAAGAAACGGAATGGTACAAAACCGTCTCTCAAAGAAGAGTTTTAACGTGGGATCCTGCTCAAAGGGTGTTGCTACCCGAAGATTTTCAGAAAAGAATGGAGTAGGGGGGCGTCGTAGAGGGTATAGGGTAGAGAGAAGAGAGACAGATTTTTCTTCGAAAAATCTAAATTAGTAATGACGGTAATCCCGATAGGTACTGCGGATTCTACTTCCAATAACTTTCACGGGCTACTTGGTTCTGGCTTTGCCAGTTTAGGAATAGGCTCGTGCAGTTTTTCGCTGTGAGGTTCTATGTGAAAAAGGTCGCAAGACCTTCTATAAAATCTAGGTGTTCTTTACACGTACATGTAGCCAGAAAACTATGTGTCTTTGTGTCTATGTGGCAATAATTTACGCCAAAATCCTAGCTAATGGCATAGCCTTCTTGATTGCTTAAATCTTTTTTAGAATTTTATCTTCTTCAACAAATCATCTTCGACTAAATTCGGTAAAGTCACCTCTAAATCTGGCGTACGGGCCATCTCTCTCTTTATAGCGAATATGGCCTCCTCATTCCTAGCCCAACTGCGACGAGCAATGCCGTTATTCACATCATAAAAGAGCATACTTTTCAAGCGTCTTTCGGCCTCTGCTGAGCCATCTAGCAGCATTCCGAAGCCTCCATTCATCACCTCTCCCCAGCCGACACCACCACCATTGTGGATAGAAACCCAAGTAGCGCCACGGAAACTATCTCCAATGACATTGTGAATAGCCATATCCGCAGTGAATTTACTGCCGTCTCGTATGTTACTTGTTTCTCGATAAGGAGAATCTGTGCCGCTGACATCGTGGTGGTCGCGGCCTAGGACGACAGGCCCAATGATGCCTTGTGCAATGGCTTGGTTGAAGGCTAAAGCTATTTTCATACGACCCTCTGCATCGGCGTATAGAATCCGTGCTTGTGAACCGACAACCATTTTATTGCGTTTGGCATCCTTGATCCAAGTGATGTTATCTTGCATTTGGAGTTGGATTTCCTCGGGGCTGTTGGCCATGATTTCGGTAAGGATATTCCCAGCTATTTCATCCGTTTTGTCCAAGTCCTCTGACTTTCCAGAGGCACAAACCCAGCGAAATGGACCAAAACCATAATCAAAACACATAGGCCCTAGAATATCTTGAACATAAGAAGGATATTTGAAATCAATCCCATTCTCTGCCATCACATCAGCGCCAGCGCGTGAAGATTCTAGGAGAAATGCATTCCCATAATCGAAGAAATAAGTACCTTTAGCGGTGTGTTTATTGATAGCAGCGGCGTGTCTAACCAAGGTTTTTTGAACTTCCTTCTTGAATTTTTTAGGCTTATCACGCAGCATTTCATTCGCTTCTTCATAACTCATTCCAACAGGATAATACCCACCCGACCAAGGATTGTGCAAGGAGGTTTGATCGGAACCAACATGGATGAAAATACCTTCATTATCAAAGCGTTCCCAAATATCTACAACATTTCCGATGTAAGCAATTGAAACAACTTGCTGCTTGGCTTTTGCTGCTTGAACTTGGGTTACTAAATCGTCCAAATTATCTACCAAAATATCTACCCAACCTTGCTCGTGCCGTTTCTTAGCTGCATTAGGGTTTACCTCTGCGCAGACCGTGATACATCCTGCGATATTCCCTGCTTTTGGTTGTGCGCCGCTCATTCCTCCTAGCCCTGCGGTCAAGAATATTTTTCCCGCAGGCGTTTCTCCTTTTGGCAATATCTTGCGAAAAGCATTCATTACGGTAATGGTTGTGCCATGTACAATTCCTTGAGGACCAATATACATGAAGGAGCCTGCTGTCATTTGTCCATATTGCGTTACGCCTAGGGCATTGAATTTTTCCCAATCATCAGGTTTAGAATAATTTGGAATCATCATACCATTGGTGACGACCACGCGTGGTGCTTCCTTGGAAGAAGGAAAAAGTCCCATGGGATGACCAGAATAAAGATGCAGCGTTTGCGCTTCGCTCATGTTGGCGAGGTACTGCATGGTGAGTAGGTATTGCGCCCAATTTTGAAAAACAGAACCATTACCACCATACGTAATCAACTCGTTAGGATGTTGAGCTACAGCAGGATCGAGGTTGTTTTGAATCATGAGCATGATCGCTGCTGCTTGCCGAGTTTTTGCTGGGTAGGCTTCGATTGGACGAGCATACAAGTCGTATTCAGGCTTGAATCGGAACATGTAAATACGGCCAAAATCTTTGAGCTCTTGCGCAAATTCTGAAGCGAGTTCCTTGTGCCATTCCTTAGGAAAATAGCGTAGGGCATTGCGTACCGCTAGTTGCTTTTCAGCGGTCGAAAGGATGTCTTTTCGTTTCGGAGCGGGATTGCTATTTGCAGGATAGGCTTTTTTCGTAGGAAGTTCTTGTGGAATGCCTTGTACTATTTGTTGTTGGAAGGTGCTGTAGTTCATGGTTTGTCTGTTTTGTGTGCCTTGTACTGTTTTTTGTAGGAAAGAGCTCTTGTTCATCATTTGCCTGTTTTTACGCGATGCTGATTTGGGTACAAAAATACGTTTATTTTTTATTCTGAATTAAAAAACTAAGGAAGTAATGATTATTGTGCTGAGATATTTTGAATCCTATAAGCGATTATACTGCTTCTTGTAGAGGGTAGAAAGTAGAGTGTAGAGTCCCTCTACTCTATACCCTCTACCCTCTACTCCCGATAGCTATCGCGGACTACATGGTAGTGGCTTCGCCACGTTAGGAATTTTGAAGTTTTTATTTTACCTTAGTGTTAGTAAAATCATAGACTTAACCATGAAAAAACTTGTTCTTGTATTCTTTTATATCAATTTTATGACGTCTGTTTTTAGTCAAAACGCTGGAAAAATTCTTGAACATGGAGAAGAAGGGAAGCAGTATGTAAAATGCAGGATAGCGACCTCTGACAGAACAGAATTCCAAGAAGCTCAGGTTTTGAAAGTTATACCGTCGCAATGGGAAACTTCTATTGACACCTTCTATAGAGATTCCGTAGAATTTGTAGGAGAACAGGTTTTTCGGGTAAAAATAAAAGATGGAGATTCAAAATGGGTTCATAAAAAAGACTTAGATAGAAATTGTTTGTCGGCTAACCCAAAAAACTGTATCGGTTTTACAAAAGTAGAAGTTCCTCCACAATATAGAACAGTAAGATTTAGAGAAAATGAGGATTTTGTGGTCTTAAAGACTAAACATTTACAAGCATCAACTTCTATTGAAATAGTAGAATTACCTTTTCCTGAGTTGAAAAAAGGGGAAAGTACGCAGAGCTACAAGGATGGAAATGAGGTGCTCTATATCAAAATGCAAGAAGGTTATTGGACGGATTGGCGAGAAATATTGTGCGGCTGTGGAGGCAGAGGCACTAGAGGAAATACGATAAGCGAGGTTCAAGAAGCCTTGTTTCAAGCAGGGTATTATGATGGGGAGATAGATAATGTGCTGGGAAATGAACTAAAAGCGGCACTGGTGAAATTTCAAAAAGATAGAGGATTACCTGTAGGGCAGCTTGATTTGGAGACTTTGAGAGCTTTGGGGTTTAGATGATATCTGCTTGGTTATTAGTTTTTTATTGGGTTTAATTTAAGAACATAAAATTAAGTGTTATGGCAGGAGGCGATTGGAAAGAAATGTTGTACGCTTCGGAAAGTGGCGATTTGGAACTCGTAAAATACCATATTCGAATGGGTATTAATCCCAATTATCTACACCCAGAGTTTCTGACGGTTCCTCTATTGGCATTTAGAGATTGCTAAATTTCTCCTAGAAAATGGGGCAGACCCACATATAAAAGAGGCTTTTGGTTCGGCTACACCACTATCCCTAGCCAAAACATTGAATAATAAGCAAGCGATTGGCTTGTTAAAATCTTTTGGGGTTACAGATGAGCATGAAAATACTAGGGTAGGGGATAAAGGATTTGTGAGAAGGATATTCGATAAACTAAAAGCACTGCTTGCTTCGAAATAAAACGGCTAATTTTTTTTGCACCGTTCCTTAGCGTTGTGCTCATGTAAAAATAATGAAAGCGCCTCATTTACCTGTTCAGGAAGTTCCTCTTGAGGAAAATGCCCACAGTTTAAGCGAACGACTTGTCGTTTAGGAAGTGTATTTTCCCATTTCTTAAGGTGTTCTTCTTTAATAAATTTATCTTTAAGTCCCCAGATAATTAAAAAAGGTTTATCCCTTATACGGTCGATTTGATTCCACATTTGGCCATACCAATCCGATGAACCAACTAAGGATTTACCTATACCAAGTAGCCCATATCGAGTACTTTTATTCGGAAAAGGACGGTGATAATGTTGATGGATTTCCTTAGTAAGTTGCTTTCTTTTAAAGAATGCTTTTTTGAGTAGTACTCTTGGTGAAAAATTAGTGTGTAAATAGAGGAAATTGCCTAGTCTACTGTGTAGTATTTTATTCACTTGCTGAGCATTTTTGTCTGATTTTGTCTCCCAGAGCCAAGTATTAAAAAGAACAATTTGCTTAATATTTTCAGCTTGTTGTAAAGCATAAGGCAGTCCAATTGGGCCTCCAAAATCATGTACGACTAGAGTAATATCTTTTAGCTGTAAGGCATCAATAAAGCAGGCAAGATTCTTGGAAAGTTGTTCAGGAGTGTAATTATAATCCTTTGGTTTATCAGATAAACCAAACCCTAAATGATCTACCGCAATACATCGATGGGTAGCAGAAAATTGTTGAATCATCTTACGATAAAGGAATGACCAAGTAGGTGTACCATGCACAAAAACAAGGACTTCTCCTTGTCCTTCATCAATATAATGCATGTTGTAGCCATCAATTTGGATGAAATTGGAAGTATGGGGGTACAGGGATGTATTTAACCAAGTTGTTTTCTTTGAATGAGGTGATACCGCGTAAGACATTGTTCTGCTTAGTTTTTAAGAGTAGAATAATCAACTACGACAAAGCTATCACCTAATAAATTGATAAATCTTAAGCTAGCTTAAGATTTGTTGGTAAAACAATTTTCTAGCTTGTCAATTACGTATAAACAGCTACTGCATTTAGTTTATAACCTGTTGAGCATTTGGAGAAAACATCGTTGCTTTTCGATATGGGAATTATGTGGAAAATGAATCATTATCGTTTGTTCATCAGGGGGATACATTTTTTTCTAAGCCATTCTCGTTCAACCAAACCTGATGATTCGTCAATATCCTTAATAAGCTGCTCAATTTTGTCTTTGGAATTCGGTTCATAGCGACATTTCCAAAGATGGTAGGCCAATCTCCGAAACTCAAAATAGGCCTTTCTAAAGGTATCGCCAAGGCCAATATTGCGTTTTGGATTGAGATAAACACGTAAAGCTTCTAGGGCATTCTCCATTTTTTCTGAATTATCGATTTCGTAGAACAACTTAATCCACAATACTTTATTGTAGATTTTGTAAAAGAAATCTTCTTTACTTAAAAACTTTCTAAGGTGTTTTTCTGAATTTTTATAATCTTCTTTAGCAAAATACAGCCTAGCATAAGATAGATTCTCCATGTCTGTTTGAAATTGAGGGTGGAGTTGCTCCTTATATTGCTCAATAAATTGTTCTACTTCATGATAACGTTTTATGTTTAAAGCATTGTTAACAAAAAGATAGAAGTGGTGAGGTGAGAAGTAGAGCCCGGCACTCCAAATTCCTGTAGTCAAATTAAATGTGTAAATATGGTGTAACTCATTTTGGTATTTCAGATTGCCTTTTAGTATTTGAAATGAACAGAAATTGATCATGAAGTTGTACATTTGGCGAATTTCAGTACTGTTGAAGCTATCTTTTTCGCTCTCTATCAATTTTTTGACTTCATTGAAGTTATAGTCGCTATTTTCCTCTTTTAAAAAAAGTAGGATATGGTAGTAAATTCTTATTAGAGGTGGCATTTGTGCTGATATCTCGCCTAAAAAACGCTCAAAAGAGTTGAGGAAGGAGAAGTCGTAGTGTACATTTAGTAAAAGTTCCTGATTTACAGCAGCACAATAGTAGCGTAAAATATTAGCAAAAGAATAGTCTTGAAGAGAAGCTAGAACATGCTGAATATTATTTTTTATAGAACGATTTTTGTGAAGAATATCTAAATATAATTGTGCTTCTTCTAAACGATACTTATCGTAATAGTACTTTGGGGTGTGGAATGATTGGACATTTAATTCTTTAAAACCTTTTTTTAGGGATGAACGAGAAAAATCATAAAGCTTTCTTAGCATCAACTCATCGATCATTATTCGATAATTTGCTAGCGTATTTTTCTCTCGTCCTACCTGAAGAATAAAGGTTTCTGCTTGTTTTAGGAGCTTATTCATAAGATTACGTAACCGAGGATAATCCTGCTCGCGAATGGGATCTTTACTACTTTTATAAACTTTTGGAAATAATTTTCGGATCACCCTTTCTTTCGATATCGATTTGCTTAAGTCATTCCTATTCGATAAAATTTTATAAAGTAGACGAACATCATTATGCTTGTTGAAGTAGGGAGAATGAAGGAACTCGTTGAAACGTTTTCGTTCTTTCTTTGTAAAACTCAATAAGATCTGTATGAGTTTATTGTTATTGTCAATCATTGAAAACATAGGAATAGGTGTATTATTGTTCAAAATAAATGTGTGTTAATTGAATTTGTTTTTATTGAATTGTAGTTTTTGTAAAAAAATAATCTTTATTCTATAGTTATTTTGAAATTTAAAATTTAAGTCAGAGTAGTTTTATTAAAGGTTGATTGATAGCATAAATAGAGCAGTTTTTACACATTTTTTTAGAATATCTAGGGCAAAATTACTAAGAATTATTCATTTTTTGTACTTGAGAGGGGGACTATTAGTTTCTATCTTTGTATCGCACCCATTAAGACAAGGAGTTGATAGTAAAACATCAACTTAACATTTGATTTCCTAATTATTCATTATTAAGAAAAACGTTGAAACATGAAAAATGCAATTGGATTTGTAATTTTTACACTTGTTCTTTTTATCTCAAGCGCATGGAGCGTTGAGGAAAAATTAGTTGTGGGGGACTTGTACCCTACCAATATGGCCTATAATATTCACTCTTCAAAAATCTCATTTGATTTAGGAGGAACGCCAGGTGCTTACGGAAATTTTTATGTTTGGCAAGCAGGTAGATTAGTACATTCTGGCTCTGGTCAGGTAGGTGATTATATAGAAAAGTATATTGCTAAACCTGTTGTAGTTCAACGATTAAATGGCGACTGTACCTTACATTTTGAATGTGGCACTACAGATTCGAGTGGAGAGGAAGTTAGAGATGGCTGTATTGTAGTAATAAGTGGCTGCTCTTATGGCCAAGGCTAGTAAAGAATGTTAAAAAACCGTGTGCGCACTCCTGTAGCCCTATTCTTAGTACCGAAAAAACAATACCCTGTGTTTACTATCAATATTTTTTACTGAAACTATGTTGCTTAGGTAATACCTTGCTTTTAAGGTTCTAACCAAGAGGTATTATCATATTCCATCCCTTTTACTCTTCCCATTAGTTCTTAATGTGGAAGGGTAAATTGGGGTGCTCTAAATCAATTCATTTCTGAAAGACATCCTAATAGAATAGGCGAAGATTATGGAGTTTGTAGTTTTATTTGAAAAAGAATTTGCAATTAAAGTTTTGGGAAACAATCCATTGCAAAGGCCATTTAAGGCCATATTTCAGCTTTGTGTCTTTGTGGTAATATTCTCGTATTATATTCGCCACAAATTCACAAAGCACTTTTGAGTTTACTTCGAAAAGTAGGAATTAATGAAAAAATACGGTTTAAAATGTATGGAACCCTTA
>JAHDHB010000307.1 GCA_020631545.1 Saprospiraceae bacterium
CATTAAGTTGCCTAGTACGAAACTCAGGATGGCGTAGAGGAACGCGAAGAAGTAGAGGTGTTTTCTTGTTAAGGTATTTTCTTCGTCAATGGTATACATGCCTCTTGCAACAAGCTGGTGCAGAGCTGTGTTGAGTAGTGTGTTGGGGACGGGGACGGCACTTTTAGAGGATTGTGCAATTTTGGTGAGTTCAAGCGAAGTGGGGATGGTGTGGAAGGAATTGGGATCCATGGAGCGGACGCCTTCCTTGAGTTCCTCGTATAAAGTTTTTCCCCATTCTGCGGCAGTTGGTCTACTAGCAGGTGTTTTATGCCCTTCGCTAAAAGCTCTGATAAACAATTGTTTGATGTTTTTGGGGAGCATCTCAAAATTGTGGTGCAAGGGAGGCAAGGCTGATATATAGTGCTTGTGTTTTCCATGAACAAATAGCCCCTTTTTGATTTTAGAATCTAAGGTTTCGTGTTTCTGATATTTCCCTGAGAACGTAGCAGCGAAGGGATGAAGACCAAACATGACTTCATAAAACATAATGGCCATAGAGAAATGATCCCAAGACTGAGGAACGACTTTTTTTGATGGATTGAGCTTGGCTCCTTCGGGTGGAACGTATTCTGGGGTGGCGACTCTAGCAGGAAAAAGCACTTTTCTTCCCTTCGAAATCTGTATGGAATCTAGATCAATGATGGATACTTTTCCGCAATCCGTTACTAGGATATTCTGTGGTTTTAAATCTACCAGTACATAGCTTTTGTAGTGGTGGATGTTGTAAATGGCAGCGGATAAATTGGTACATAACTTTAGACGAGAGGTCATGCCAATTTGATTGTAGCGGTCAAATTTCTCTTTCCAGGAGTAGCCTAGCTTAGATTTTAGCTTGGGCGTACAAAGTTCGTACAACTGAATGGCACCATCGAAGGCTAGGGGCATGGTGAAGCCAATGAATTCGTTTTTGTGAAACAAAATCTCTTGTGGCCAACAGATGATATGATTGCTGTTGATGGGGTCTGGAATAGGATTTTCGGCCATGTATTCCAATTTTAGTTGCTTTTGCTCGCTCCTTTCCTTTGGAAAATAGAGTTTTGCGCACAGTTGGGTATGGCTAGCTGGAGAAATGATTTTATACACCGCTCCTTCTCCGCCTTTGGCAAAAGCATCCTCTTCTATTTCTATAGAGACTCCATTCGATGTTTGTAAAGTAATGTACATTTCTAATCCGTTAATACGCCAATAATTAGTGTCTTGTCGTCTGGTTCGTTCTTAAGTTTTGGAGTACCTTCCTTGACGAATTTTGACCATTTTGCTAGCATTTCTTCTTGTGTCAAATTCTCTTTTTTCATGCTGAGGATGGTCTGGAGAATAGGGTTGAAAAATTTAGGATAAGGATTATTTTTCTCTATAAATTTTTCTTTTTGCTTGTCAAAATAGCCCAATTCAAAGGAATGTGCTTCGCAACCATCGGACATTAAGGTGAAGGCTTTGGGAGGATCTTTGATGACTGTACTTTCGGGTACTTTGACACCAGACATCTTGAACTCATTGGAAAGCCAAGGATTTGAGGTGATGAAGATGGTTTGGTTGGCTTCTTCGCCTTTGTGGGGCGATAGGATGGCTTTCCAATGGCCTTTTTTATCTTGGTAGCCCGCTCTGCCATCGCCAATATGCGTACATAATAAGCCGATGGGGGAGTAAATGACGACGATGACGGTGCAAGCCAAATCACTGCTGTCGTATTTCTTTTCTTCCCCATATTGGATTAGGTCGTACCTCAATTTTTTGAGTGCTTTTAAGCTTAATTTCTCCCAGTCGGCTTCTTTGGGCAGCGTATTTTTTATGACCCATTTATTTTTAGTGATGATTTCTTTAAATAACTGGATGGCTGCCTCTGCTACAAACTTAGAACCTTCATGGGAAAGCTTGGCGGAGCCGGCACCATCGCAAGAAACGGCAATCCCCCAACCTTCATTTAATGGAAGTACAGCGTGACTATCCTGACAAGGGATAGGAGGTTTTGCCTTCAAATGCGATTTTCCTGGTTCTGAGGTATGTACGATTAGCCAATCCTTTTTCTCCTTGGAATTTAACGGCATTGTTTTGTCTTTTTTGTTCTCCTTCTCTTGTTCAAGTTTCTTTCTTCCTCGGCTTCTTATCAGCAGAATGCTAGAAAATAAGGCTACTCCGATAAGGAGCCCTGCTAGTAATTTTTTTAAGGAATCCTCTGCGATTTTAAGCTGGGCTACCTCATTTGATAAAGCTTCATTTGTTCTTTTTAAGGTAGCGTTTTCTGCTTGTAACGTATTTATTTTATCTTGCTTAACCTTTAAAAAATAAAGGTGATCAATGTTGGTGGTATCCTGTCCTTGCTGCGTGAGACTATCTGTAGAAGCTGTTGCAATTTCTTTTGGGAGAACAGTAAGAATACTATCCATACGATTCTTGTCGTAGTCGTATTTTACATACTTTTCAAGTAAGGCGCTAAGGTCTTTTTCTAGGTTATTTCCGGTGTAAAAGCCTTTTGCATAATTGAGGTTGATAAAGGTTTCGTGTATCGGATGCTGTTCGTTGGGATATTTTTTTTGGAGGTATTGGTAAAGTTCAATGCCTGAATCAATTTCTTGAGAAAAGGATTGTCCCTTGCTTGAAGTATATTCTTTTACAAGTTCAATATTTACTTTGTCTATAGCTTGTTGAAATACTTGATCACGCTGTTGACTAAATAGGAAGGATGGAAAACCCATCAAGACTACAAAAACACACTTCTTCATACTTTTTTTAATTACGAATTAGGAATTACGAATGAAGAATCGCTCTCACAGCGAATCTTTACGTAATTCTTAATTGACTGGCAAAATTGGTAGTCAGTAGACTCTGGCGAGAAACTTGTTTTAAAAATAGATAAGACTTAACACATTCTTCATGTTCAATTTAAATCTGAAATCCATCCATCCATTCTGAGGGGTCGGGAAGATTGACGCGATCCCCGTCTTTAGACGCCGCTACGACGGACATACTAGCACTTACCCATTGGAAAAAATCGGCAAATTGTAAGCCTTGTAGCTTCATTGGATGCATTTTTTTCCAATTTTTGTCAGACCCCTTAGTATAGCCTGCTATTTGACTTAAGGCATACATGTCGGCGTCCTGCACACCGATAGGTAAAAACACAAACTTTTTATTCTTTGTAGCCTTCTCAATCTCAGCGGCCAAACCATGAACATCTTGGTCGTCATCAGGTGCGCCATCTGTTATTAGAATAATCCATGGACGTAAATACGGTTGTCCTGTTTGTTTATACCAATCTTTTCTTGCTTCCACCAAGGTAATGGCCTCTCTTACACCATCTACGAGTTTAGTCGTTCCTTTTGTGGATAAATTGGGCATGGAAAAATTCTCAACCAAGGAAGGTTCTACAAGTGTTTCGACATAATCGCTAAATTCAACAACGGCGATTTCAAGCCGATTGGAAGTCATGGAATCTTTTGATATTTCTTTATGGAATTCTTGCAAACCTTTGTTGAGTTCATTGATCGGTGAATCATTCATCGACCCGGAAACGTCAACGACAAAGCAGCAAATGCTTTTTTGTTCGTAATTTTCAGGAGATTCCGCTGAAAAATCGTTAAAAGACATAATGTTGGGTGTTTAGGTATTGAGTTAAATGTCTTAAGATGAATGCCAAGGATTCGTCTCATCCATTAAAATGGCTCATGCTCGGAGTAACGGAGGTTGTCGTTTTCAAACAGTAGTTTTTTTCCAAAAATAAGCTAGTCTGTTCAGTGATCTCTTTTTACTCAATGATTGAGTTTAAGCTTAGCATAGATACGAATCTTTTTTTTGTTCTACAAGGATTTTACTTGGTTTTTGCTTGATCACAGCACCTTAATTTTAGTTAAACTTGCTTAGTATTAACCCGACAAGAATAGACCTGTCATTTCAAGGATATTCCCTTGAAGGAATAAAGACCTACTTAGTGCTGATAACGAATTGTTTAGGCACGCTCACCCTCAAGCTCTCACGCACACTTGCGGCATGGCCTATGTGCGTTGGGTTAATAACTACGGATCTGCCGTCCTGCACTACATAAGGTTTACCCCAAAAGGTGTAGATCTTGCCGAAACCTGCAAAAAGGTCGCCTTTTATAAAATCAAACACTTTACACTGGCATTTCTCCGACAAATTCTGTATTTTATAAGACACTATTGAATAACCCAAATCAATGTAAACAATGCTTACACACCATTTAGAGAACAAGCGTCAAAACTACTCAACGCCTCAACAAAAATCGGCGAAACAGTTAAAAGCTCAATCCCCTGATTTTGTTGATAAACGCCCCGTGGCTGCCTTACAAGCCAAATTTCAAGCTTGGGCAAATGAAGGAAATACGCCTAAGGAACAATTTATAACTCAACTTAAAAGCTATGCGAAGGCTGCCGCTCAACGCAAAGGGATGGCAAAAGGGGAAAAGCCTATTCAACGCATGGAAGAAGAGGAGTTATTGCAAGGCAAATTCAAGCCTATTCAGCGAATGGAAGAAGAGGAGTTATTGCAAGGCAAATTCAAGCCTATTCAGCGGATGGAAGAAGAAGAGTTATTGCAAGGTAAATTTAGAACAACACCTATACAAAGAAAAGAAAAAGAGGGAAGATATTCCTTAGCTAATCTAGGAAAGAAGGCTACATCCATACAAAGAAAATCGAACAACACAGGCTTGCCCGACAACTTAAAATCGGGCATAGAAAACCTCTCTGGTCTTGCTATGGATGATGTAAAAGTGCATTACAATTCCGCAAAACCTGCTCAGTTACAAGCACATGCTTATGCACAAGGCACGGAAATTCATTTAGAAGCTGGTCAAGAAAAACATTTGCCTCACGAGGCTTGGCATGTGGTACAGCAAAAGCAAGGACGAGTACGACCTACCATGCAAATGAAAGGGGGCGTGCAGGTAAATGATGATGCTGGACTGGAAAAAGAAGCGGATGTGATGGGAGCTAGAGCTTTACAGAATGGCTCCCCTAAACAATTAAAAAGAAATAACTGGAATAATTTTGGCAAAAATAGAGTACTACAAAAAATGAAATTAAGTACTCCATTGGGTTATATATTTTCATCATTTGCTTTTGACAATAAACACATTAGAGATAGCGTCAGTGTTGAACAAGCAAAAACCGCAAGAGATGCAAGGACGGATCTAAGTAGTAAAATACCAAATACCATTGTTGAGAAACAAGCCTTTATAGATACTGTAGGGAATTGTTTAATTACTTCTCCCACATTTGAACTTTCTATCCCATCCAAAAAAGCTTATTCTGCAAAATTGTTAAAAAGGAAAACTACTAAAAAAGGACATGATGAGTGGGATGTCATAGAAACTAATAAGGTGAAAGTTAGTGGCTTTTGGGGAAAAGATAGGTGGGGAAATGACAAGTTTATTATAAATCACATGTTTCCAACAGTACATACAGCAGCGCAAATTTATGATGCTCAGTTTCCTGAATTATAGTAATTTAGTCTGCGATTTTTGTCGTTGCAACTCGTCGGAAACTTCAAATTTCCGACGAGTTACTTACGTCCTTTTCACTAAATTCGCTTTCTTATCGGCTAGTCCGATATTAGCGATAGCGCCAGCATTAAAACTTAGATAATCATCTTCTACGCCATCACTGAAAATGACGCCATAATCAGGCATTAGCGATTCAATTTCTAGTGTTTTCCCCTTTTGGATGTAGCCAGCAGTTAGGTTGATACCGGTGATTTTGCTACGGAAAGGTTCTCTTACGACAAAGAATAATTCTTCCGTTTCCCAGTTCATTTTACGAGGGGAGATAGTGGGATCGCTGGAGGATTTACTGGGTGCTTTTATTTTCTTTAGCGATTTAGATGCCATTTTTTGAACAGGAGCATGGAGTTTTTGAAGGCTGTTGGCCATATTGAATACGCTACTCATCCAGCCAGTAGAGCCAGCACCTGTACTCACGAGTATTCCGCTAGAAGAATGGCGCTCCTCCTTGCCGGCATGGCGTAAAAGATAGCGCGAAGAAACGTGTGTTTTTGCACCGATGTAGAAATCATTAAAAGCCATAAGGCTTTGACCATCATTGAGTTTGACTTCCGCTAAAGAGATTTTGTGATACTTGGCTTTATTGTCTTGGACTTGCAGTAGCCCATTTATAAAATTCGCAGAATTAAACGGCAGTAAAACACCATCATTGCGTGCTTCGTCGGGATTGACCGCTAAAATCAGGTTCCCGTCCAAATATTTTGCCGTATTAGCAACAAGGCCGTCGCGTCCTACGATGACGATTAATTGCTCAGGAGAAAAGATGTAAGAGGAAAGAAACTCTCGCTCTAAAATCTTCGCTTTTAGATATTTCGAGGTATTACGATACACCAAATCCAAGGAGCGATGAAATTGGTCATGTTCCTCTTCATAATCTTGAAAGTTTCCTCCTGACCGTTCTATATAGAATGCCGCTTGAGAAGAGGTGTTGAACCGTTCTTTCAAAGACTCCAAACGGGTCTTACTCTTTACAATAATAACACTATCCGCTTGTTGTTTGATCATCGATTCGACTGCTGTTGCATTACGGTATTCAATAAATCAGGTGTAATGTTCAAATTTTGGATGTTTTCCGCATTTTCTGCCAACTCTCTGAAAGCCATAGCGATATGGGTAGAGGAGTCCGAATTGCCGTTCAAGGCCATCAGCAATTTCCAGTCTAGGTTTTTATACGGTTCAAGCTTTTGTTGGATAACATAACCTTCGATGTCTGCTTCCTTGCGGTCATTTTCCTCCTTCTTGGCCAGTAAGCCGCTACGCATTTCTTCTACAGAAATATCTTCTTCCACTTTCATTTCGCGCAATTTCTTATCATTTTCTGCATTTAACACCTTCAATTCCATCTTTTTCTCTGCGATCTGCTTCTTTTTCTCTTCCACTGCAATCTGCGTACTCAATTCACTTTCCTTGATGACTCGCTCTTGCTCTACCGCAAAATTTCGACGTTCGTAAATCGCTCTATCAGCTTCTTTTTGAAGGAGTTCCCTCGTCTCTGTCTCCAAGGCTCTCGTCATTTCAGGCGTACCCTTAATGCCTAAGATATTTACACCAAGCACTTTAATACCCATCATGGCCAAGGACTGAGATTCTCCTAGCCCTTGCTCAATAATCTTCCCAATTTCTGCGGCAGATCGTAAGGATTCTTTTAAAGAAAGGGTATGAACGAAAGACGTCGTCGTCGTTTGTGCTTCATTGATGATACGCTGCCCTAGTTTTTCATGGTCAGATTTTTTGTAAACGCCCCTAGCATCCACCGAATAATCTAATATCGCGGCCAGTTTATGAGGATCTTCTATAGTATAAGTGATTTGTCCTTGAACCCGAATGGCCTGATAATCATTCGTCATCTCTTCAAAAATAAAAGGTAAATCATTACTACTCTTTGGAATGGCCACAATGGATGTAGAGGGAGCAAAGTAGAAAAAAGACAATCCAACACCTTCCTTGGACACACGCCCATTTTTATGGACAATGACATAAGTATTAGGATCGAATTTCGCGTATTTAAAGCCAAACATGCTTTATCTGTATTTTATGGGTCTTGAAAAATGGTGTCATGTTTTTCTTACGAGCTAGTTGGTCTATGACCTTAACAAGATACAAAATATTACTGTAGTCCTAACGTCTAAATTCAAAAAAGCACTTTAGGTTTCCACTCGATTGGTCCCTTTAAGTGTGTAATCCACTCTTAATTTGAGCATAAGGTAGGGATATCCCTAATTTCCATCAACCCCGTAAAAATACCTGTTTCTAGAATCAGGTATTTTCGCTCTTCTACAGCATCGTGATACCCCCTATCTTTGTATTGCAAGTTGAAGGAAGATATTTAAGTCTTGCACAAAAAACAGGAATAGCGCTGTTCCGTTTAGAAGGCAAAACTTAAATACCTTTTTTAACGAAAAGTATTTAAAATTCTTGTACCTGAGGATTTCTCTGAAGTCCCCTCTCCTTAAAAAGTTAAGAAGAGGGGATTTCGCTATTACGTAAGGAACTCACCCCCAACCCCTCTCTCCAAAATCAAGAAAAAAATAAAAGCTAACCGCT
>JAHDHB010000004.1:0-553 GCA_020631545.1 Saprospiraceae bacterium
ATCGAGATGAATGTAAATCTACAAAATAGACTTCTAGCCGAGGTAAAATTCATCAGAGCCTGGTTTTATTATAACCTCGTAACGATGTTTGGTGATGTACCATTGATTACCAAGACGCTGGCTCCTAGTGAATACATCCAAGCACGTACGCCTAAAGCTGAAGTATGGGCTCAGATAGAAACAGATTTGAACGAAGCTATCAATGTTTTGCCTCGCAAAAGTCAAATGCCTTTGACAGAAACAGGCCGTATCACCAAGGGCGCTGCTCAAGCTCTTTTAGTCAAAGCCTACGTTTTCCAATCCAAATGGAGCCAAGCACAACCGCTAGCAGAAAGTATCGTTAATTCTGGTGAATATTTTTTAGAAGCTGACTATGCTAGCATCTTTACTTTACAAGGGGAAAATGGTTCAGGTTCTATCTTTGAAATTCAATACATGAATGCTTCTAATGGAGATTGGGGACGATATGAAGAAGGAACCTTAACCAATGTATTTCAATAGAGTCTTATTCGCTGGTTACTGTTTTAATCTTCCTACGCAAGATTTCATCAAT
>JAHDHB010000004.1:563-27192 GCA_020631545.1 Saprospiraceae bacterium
AAGGAACTTTAACCAATGTATTTCAACGACCTAGAGGCTTATTCGCTGGTTACGGTTTTAATCTTCCTACACAAGATTTTATCGATGAATTTGAAGAAAATGACCCAAGATTAGCCGCTACCGTTTTTCAAATAGGGGATCAAATGGGCGACAGAGGAACTTTTACGACCGAAAATACTGGTTTTCCTCACTTGTACTATGCAAAAAAATACTTCATCAACCTATCGGAAGAAGCGACTACAGGAGATCCTAATGTCAATGGTCCTTCAAACGACCGAGTTATCCGATTCGCTGATATACTCTTACTTCACGCTGAAGCAGCCTACCACAATGGCAATGAAGCAGCAGCAAGAAATTCCGTTAATCTAGTTCGAGAGCGGGCAAGAGGC
Organism: Saprospiraceae bacterium; assembly: GCA_020631545.1. GTDB lineage: Bacteria > Bacteroidota > Bacteroidia > Chitinophagales > Saprospiraceae > JAHDHB01. Next base: position 953 of record JAHDHB010000004.1, read on the forward strand.
AATCAACCTGCTACAGTCTTGCCCGACATTACTTCCTCTGGTACAGCTCTTTTGGAAGATATTTACCACGAACGCCGAGTAGAACTAGGCCTAGAAGGTCATCGCTTTTTTGATTTAGTTCGTACTGGACGAGCAGGCGCAACGATGAGAGCATTAGGATTTAACTTCACCGATGGCGTACACGAATTATTCCCCATTCCACTTTCAGAAATTCAAGCGTCCAACGGGACAATGACACAAAATAACGGCTATTAATCGCAAGGGATTCCGTGCAAGAAAATCAAAGCCAAAACGCTACACTTCACGAAATCCCTGCATAAGACCTAACGATTTGAGGATTGGATGAACCTCCCCCTCTGTTACGATTACCCAAACCAACTAACCGTGCAGGGGGGAATTTTTGATTTTTTGAAACACCCAAATAACAGAAGTCATCATTTCGTAGCACACGAAAATGACTGTACAAACATAAAATTCAACAATCATGAAATTCAACATAAACTTTTTATACTTTAGCTCCTTTATCGCTATACTTTGTATCTTAACGAGTTGTGAGCCACACGAAGTAGATGATATAGAATTGCCGGCTCCTCCTACAGCCGATTTCGCCTATGAATATTGGGCTGATAATGCAAATTATGTTATATTCACCAGTACTGGTGATGAAGGTTTTCAATATTTTTGGGATTATGGGACTGGCTTGACTTCTACGCTAAAAACCGACACCGCCTATTTTCCTGTTGCTGGTGTTTATGAAGTCAGTCTCACGGTTTCCAATAGAGGTGGGGCAGGGACAGCAACCCAGTCCGTCACCATCGCTCAGTCGGACAATGCTTTATGCAACGACAACACCACCATATTATTAACAGGTGGCTGCAATGACGTTGATGGCAATAGATGGACATTTTCTACCGTAGCAGGAGCCGTAATCGTTGGCCCTACTCGTGGTTCAAGTGAATGGTATTCTTCCCCTGAAAATGGATTGGATGCCGATCAAGCGGATGATACTTATGATTTCATTTTTGATGACAATCAATTCGACTACAATAACAACGGCTTAACCATTTATCCAGAATGCGGTTACGAAGCAAAGCCTTTTCCTACCGACCCTGATGCTCGATGGACATTAAGCCCGGGCACTGGTTTTCAAGGTGTTGACCAAATCATTCTCCCTGATGGAGCTTTTATGGGAACCAAAGATTCAGGTCCTATTTATGATATTCTAAGCATTTCGGAAACCGAACTCGTCGTTGAAAGTGAATTACTTGGAGGCGGAGGCTACTTCAATTTCCGTTTTGTAAAAGTAGAATAAGCAATAATAAATACTAACATGAAGCATATACTTTTAGCAACCCTATTCTTAAGCATTATCCTACTAGGAGCTTGTGGAGACAAGGAAAATCCTACTCCAACGCTTCCTAAACTATCTATTGGTGATTTCACCTTTCTGGAAGGAAATGCAACGACTACTTTCGAATTTCAATTGACGCTCACTGCTGCATATACAGAAGATATTTTTGTAAGTTATAGAACCCAATCCATAAGCGCTGTAGAAGGAGAAGATTATGAAGGAATCCCCTCCGCTGTACTCACGATTCCCTCAGGCCAAACGATAGCCAATATCGAAGTACGTATCATCACCGATGAGTGGTTAGAGGGCGATGAGCAATTTCAAGTGATCTTGTTTGATGCCGTCAATGCTGTTTTAGATGACGAAGTGGGTCTGGGGACAATTAGAAATGATGATACCCAATTGGCTATTGATGACACTGGTTATACAACACCAACAAGTTATGCGGGGTATGATATGGTATGGAACGATGAATTTGATGGAAATACCCTAAATCTAGATGATTGGACCTACGAGCTTGGCGATGGTTGTCCTAGTCTCTGTGGCTGGGGAAATAATGAAGAACAATATTATACCAGTCAATCCGATAATATTTACTTCCTTGATGGTAAACTAATCATAGAAGCTAAGCAAGAGACTTTTGGAGGAAAATCGTATACTTCTACTCGAATCAAAACAGAAGGCAAGCAATTTTTCAAATTTGGCCGCATTGATATTCGAGCAAAACTACCCGAAGGTAGAGGCATTTGGCCAGCACTTTGGATGCTACCCAATGAATGGGTATACGGCGGATGGCCTACAAGTGGTGAAATTGACATCATGGAAATGGTAGGCCATCAAGCCTCCACCGTTCATGGCACAGCACATTGGGGGCCTGCTACAGGAAACAGTATCAATAGCGGTAACGCTCGTTCTCTAAGTGGTGGTGCAAAATACATTGATGAATTTCATGTATTCAGCATCGAATGGGAAGAAAATAGTATAAAATGGTATGTCGATGATGTCTTGTACCATGAACTTACGAATGCCTCTGTAGGCAGCAATATTTATCCTTTTAATGAAAATTTCTTCTTCCTTTTCAATGTTGCCGTTGGCGGCAATTGGCCAGGAAGCCCTGATAGTTCTACGACTTTCCCACAAAGAATGATTGTCGATTACATCCGTGTATTTCAAAGACCTTAATTGTTTTAGAAAAAGACTCTTTGACAAAGGACATAGGACAAAAGACTATCGGCTATCGCGATTTATTTTTTGTCAAGAAAATCTTTTGCTTGCTGCATTACAAAAGTATGAGCAGTAACCATCTAGTTTTGCGGAAAGACATCGTGGGAGGCAAAAAATGGAAGGTTTAAGTTGAGGCAGTATCCTTTTCTAAGACTTTCCATTTTTTGCAAACCCACAACCCAAGCTCACTAAACTGGCAAGTCGGTGTCTCAAAAATTATCATGACTTTATTCACGATCCATATTCTCCAAGGGGCTAAGGAGCTTTTCTGTAGTTCCTAGCTTAAGTCAGAAACTACAGAAAAGCCTGACTCCTCTAAAAATAACAACCATGACATTATTACTAATAGAAACCCTTGATTGGGCAGTAATTGGATTGTATTTTGCCCTAGTGTTTTACATTGCTTTTTGGGCAAATGGGCATCATTTAAAGAAAAAAACAGGCGGTTCTAATGTGTTGGATGCCGAAGGGAATAATGAAAAGACTTCCGCTGATTATTTCCTAGCGGGTAAAAATGTAGGGTGGTTTGTTATAGGAGCCTCCCTTTTTGCTTCCAATATCGGTTCAGAGCATTTAATTGGGCTAGCAGGAGCAGGAGCAAGAGGCGATATGCCTACGGCCAACTTTGAGATACTAGCCACCCTGATTCTCATCGTTTTAGGTTGGATTTTTGTGCCCTTTTACTTAAAATCTGGTGTCTTTACGATGCCTGAGTTTTTAGAAAAAAGGTATTCCCCAGCAGCGCGGACATACCTCTCCGTCATCTCTATTGTTGCCTATGTCCTTACCAAAATATCCGTTACCATCTTTGCTGGAGCCTTGGTTTTTGAAGTAATGTTAGGCATTCCATTCTGGACAGGAGCGATATTAGTTGTTCTTGCTACAGGCGTTTATACCATTCTTGGTGGACTTCGTGCGGTGATTTATACCGATATGATGCAGATGTTTGTCCTTATTGGAGGAGCCATTGCGGTGACCTTCTTTGGTTTGCAAGCCATAGGCGGTTGGGGCGAAGTCGTGAACACCGTATATGCTTCTACCCCAGATGGTTCGAAGTTTTTCAATCTTTGGCGACCAGGGAGCGACACCAGCTATCCTTGGACAGGAATCATTTTTGGAGCGCCTATTTTAGGGGTTTGGTACTGGTGTACCGACCAATTTATCGTACAACGCGTACTTTCCGCTCACAACCTTAGCGAAGCAAGAAAAGGAACTATTTTCGCAGGATTTTTGAAGCTTTTACCGCTATTTTTGTTCGTCATTCCGGGTATCATCGCTTATGCCTTATCGGTAGAAAATACCACTTTACTACATAACTCAGAGGGTGTAGTGGACTACGATGCAGCTCTTCCAGCCTTAGTCATGAACTACTTACCCGTAGGCTTTAAAGGCTTAGTGGCTGCTGGTTTGCTTGCTGCTTTGATGAGTTCGCTATCTTCTGTTTTTAATTCTTGTTCTACCCTATTTACGATAGACTTTTACAAAAAACGCTTTCCAGAAGCTACCGAACAACGCTTAGTTCGTACTGGGCAAATCGCAACGGCTGTACTTGTCGTTACGGGATTAGCATGGATTCCATTCATGAAAACGATGATGGAGGGAGAGGGAATTTTCAAATACCTACAAAGCATACAAGCATACATTTCACCACCTATAGCCGCTGTTTTCTTGCTTGGTTTATTCATGAAACGCCTCAATGCAAAAGGGGCGATGGCTGCCTTGTGGACAGGCTTCGCTATTGGTGCCACCCGACTAATACTGGAATATCTCGTAGGTTCTGAGACACTTATCGTAGCAGATAATTCTTTTATCGCCCAATTGGTAGGGATTAATTTCCTACACTTTGCCGTTATCATGTTTGTCATTTGCGCTGCCGTTCTTGTTGGAATGAGCCTCACCGCTCCTGCTTATGATGAAGCAAAATTGGCTAATGTTACTTACTCAAGTGAAGTAGCCGCCACAGAAAACTTATTGGCCAACAAAGATTTTTGGCTAACCATAATCTTGATTGGTCTCGTCATTGTCCTTTGGATCGTTTTTAGTCCTTTAGGAATAGCCTAGTGTGGTGTGTGAGTGTGATGTGTGTGAGTGAGTGAGAGTGTGTGTGTTCTTCTACTGTCACACTCACACTCTCTCTCACTCTCAAAAAATCCTTTTGTCAATATGTTTTTTCTAAGCGTAGCGAAGAAAAAACGGAGTATAAAATATAAAAAATGCAGCCCAGATTTAACATACTAGCAGCAATTTTATTGCTATTCACTTTGACTCAATGCCTTCCAAGTCAACGACAAGGAAAAGTAAAATTGGATGATATCGATGATAAGGTAAAAGCTTTAATGAAAACGATGACCTTAGAGGATAAAGTCGGCGAAATGACCCAGTTATCTATAGATATGTTATCGGAAGGCAATCCTTATAACTTGCAAGAGCCTCACCAATTAGCCGAAGGCAAAATGAACGAAGCTTTACTCACCTTAAGAGTAGGATCTATCTTAAATGCTGGCGGTCATGCTTATACACAAGAGCACTGGCATGAAATTATGAATACCATTCAGGCTGTTGCCAAAAAGAAATCGACCGGCATTCCTATTTTGTATGGAATTGATGCCATTCATGGAACAAATTATACCATAGATGCCACTTTATTCCCTCAACAAATTGCTCTAGCAGCTACTTGGAACCCTGATTTAGCGCATGAAACAGGAAAGATAACAGCCTATGAAACAAGGGCTTCTGCTATTCCTTGGACATTCTCTCCTGTATTGGATATGGGGCGTGATGCTCGTTGGCCTAGGCTTTGGGAAACTTTTGGAGAAGATGTTTTACTAGCCTCAAGGATGGGCGTAGCTATGACAAAAGGCTACCAAGGCGAGAATGTCGGTTATCCTGAAAAGGTAGCGGCTTGCATGAAGCATTTCCTTGGCTATAGCGTTACCTTGACGGGGAAAGATAGGACACAAGCTTGGGTTAGTGATGTGCAATTACGAGAATATTTTATGCCTACTTTCCAAGCAGCGATTGACGCAGGCGCAAAGACGATAATGATCAATTCTGGTGAAATGAACGGTATTCCTGTTCATGTAAACAAGCATATTTTAACGGATTTATTGCGAAATGAAATGGGATTCAAAGGCGTGGTACTAACCGATTGGGAAGATATTAAGTACTTGTTTTCAAGACATCGTGTAGCCAAAAATTATAAAACGGCTATAAAAATGGCCATTGATGCCGGCATTGATATGTCTATGGTTCCCATGGATTTAGAATTCCCTGTTTTATTGAAAGAGTTAGTCCGTGAAGGCAAGATAAGCGAGGCAAGAATCGACGAATCGGTACACCGTATCCTTCGGTTAAAATATGAATTGAACTTGTTTGACATGCCGTTTTACTCGAAAGAACGATATCCAGATTTTGGCTCGGATAAACATGCTGAAGCCAGTTTGAATGCTGCTAGGGAAGCCATTACCTTATTAAAAAATGAAAAGAATATCCTTCCTTTGGCCGCTGATAGCAAAATCTTAGTTACTGGCCCTACTGCCAATTCCTTGAATTGTTTGAATGGTGGTTGGACGCATACTTGGCAAGGGGATGATCCTAAATACAATACAACAGGAAAATTAACTTTTGTAGAAGCCTTAACTGAAAAACTTGGAAAAGAACAGGTTAGCTACGTGGAAGGAACGACTTTTGATGAAGCAAAGGATGTGGCTAAAGCGGCAGAAATGGCTAAAAATATGGATGTAGCCATTGTTTGTCTTGGAGAAATGACGTATACCGAAAAACCGGGTGATTTGGATGATTTAGATCTCCCTGAAGCGCAATACAACTTGGTAAAAGAAGTGGCCAAAGCGGGCAAACCTGTCATCTTAGTTTTGATAGAAGGCCGTCCACGCATTGTGCGTCAAGTAGAGCCCTTAGCCGATGGCGTCCTTATGGCTTATCTCCCTGGTGATGAAGGCGGACAGGCGATTGTAGATGTCTTGCTTGGCGAGGTGAATCCTAGTGGAAAACTACCTGTTACTTACCCCCGCTACTCCAATTCCTTGCTTACTTACGATCATAAGGGAACGGATAGAATAGCCCGAGATTTCAGCACTAATGCCTTCAATCCTCAATGGGAATTTGGCCACGGTTTAAGCTATACTGACTTCACGTACAAAGACTTACATTTAGATTTCAGAGAGCTACGCGCTGGTGGCGAAATCACGGTAACGGTGACGGTGACGAATAGCGGAAACCAAGCAGGAAAAGAAGTGGTTCAGCTTTATGTAACGGATAAAGTGGCTTCGATCACACCTTCTGTCAAGCGCTTGCGTGATTTCCAAAAAATCAATCTTAAACCAAAGGAATCTAAAGTTTTAAAATTTAAAATCACTCCAGAAGATATCGCCTTCGTTGGCCAAGATTCTAAATGGATAACGGAGGAAGGGGAATTCGATGTGCAAGTAGCGGGATTGACGGCTAATTTCTTTTATATGGATTAGTGGTTGTAGGTGGTGGGGTTATATCGACCAAGGGTGTTTATTTTAGGCCAATGTTTTCTATTTTAGACCAAGGGTTTATCGACCAATGTTTTCTAGACCAAGGGTTTAAACCCTTGGCTACCGACAGGGAACTCCTACGGAGTTTTTAGTACGGGGCTTCTTTCACCTTGACGACTAATCTTTAGTCTTAAATTGTAGAAGGATGAACTGTTTTTTTGCCATCGCTAGTCATCGGTTGAAGGCAAAACGCAATGTCCATCCCGCATTCAACTGATGACGCTACACTCCTTTTTCCCAAAATGATCGTTTTCGGTCAAACATTAAGTAAAAAAAAACACCAAGCTCCCACCAAAAACGCCCCATCAATCATCTATGATGTTGTAGTAAGTCCTAGACAGGCTCTAATTCCTCTTACAAAAAAACAACATTATGCGAAAAAAAGCTTACCAAATCAACATTCCTTCCCCTTGTGATAAAAGCTGGGAAGCCATGACGCCCAATCAAACAGGTCGGCATTGTAGCCACTGCGAGCGTACCGTCGTAGACTTCACGGGAAAGACCGATAGACAGATTCTTTTAGCGCTGGAACAGGCTAAGGGACAACGTGTTTGCGGAAGATTGAGCGATGGGCAAATGCAACGGAAAATGGTTCTAGAATCGCCCATCGTCTACCATACGAAGTGGAAAGCTTTCGCTTTAATGCTGAGTGGTATACTAGGAACAAGCACGGTTCAGGGACAACAATTCATTGGCGAACTCACTAAAGATGGTGTTGAACAGACAACTTCGAATGAACGTCAGCAAAAAATCCAAAAGGAATTCTCCAAGGAATTTCATACGGTAACGGGTATCGTAATGGACGAAAATGAACCCCTTATATTTGCCGCTGTCGTACTGCAAGGAACAACTATTGGTATCTCCACCGATATGGAAGGAAAATTTTCTCTACGAATTCCTCATAGCGTAGCTAATCCTACCTTAGTGGTGAGCTATGTCGGGTTTCAAAATAAAACCGTCGAACTAAGTGCTGCTCAGCTTAAAAATGGTGAACCTTTGGAAATTATACTCAGCGAGGATTATCATAACGAAGATATGAGCGGATTGCTTGGAATCATTATCTCTGAAAGGTATATCGAACAAGAACGAAATTCCCCCAATCTTTTTGATGCACTGAAAGAAAAAATTGTAGCTGCGCGAGCCAAAAGAAAGGAACGTAAAGCGATAAAAGCAGAGCAGAAATTGCTTAAAGCAAAACAGCAACGGATAAAAAATGAAAAACCTTCGGTTGACAATCCTACAATCCATCATCCTAGTTCCCAAGTAAGTACAAGGGATAGGGTTATCGCAGAAAATCCAAATTGGATTATAAATGTTTCTCCAAATCCTTTTGATAATCAGATTGATGTAACTTTACAAACGAAGCAAGCAGGTGAATATAAACTGGTACTTTTCGACGCCTCAGGAAGGGAAGTTCATAGCGAACTTGTTTCCTTAAGACTAGGAGAAAACAAGGTTTCTTTACAACTAAATAATGTTCTGTTCCCTGCTGGGAATTATTTTTTAAGTGTGCTAGATGGAGAGGAAGTTTTGCAAACGAAATTGATGGTCAAAGTGGCTAAGGAGTAAACTGTTTGCTGGTAACGCTCCTTAAGTACAAAACTATTTACCTACTTCAAAAGAGAACATCTAAGCGCGAAAAAACTCAATCAGAAAGGAAAATGAAGCCATTACTAGCCGTATTATTTCTTTCCATATTGCTTTTCAACTGTAAAGAGAACTCCAATTCTTCAACAAGGGAAAAACAGAAAGAAGCTCCGAGACCAAGCACCGTCAGCCAAGATACTCTAGAGCAAGCAACCATCACAAAAGGCGATGTTTTTATGCCTGAAGAATTCGTGCTGGTGCTAGGCGAAGAGCTGCTAATCGCTGATGCTCATGGTCAATTATCTTTTGGGAACTTGAGCAAAAAAATCGAGTTTGAAAAGAACTTTTATACTCGAAAAATCAATTTTTACAATCAAGAAGACGAAATTATCCTCTTTTTTGAACTTTCGGATCATGATGGAAGCTATAACGACGTTTATTGTCTTGATAAAGAAAAGCTTGAAATAAAATGGAAAACACAATTAAGGAGCTTTAATCTTACTGTCGGAGAAGCAGAAAATAACATTTTGTACTTAAGTGCTGGAGAAAATGCTTATGCTTTGGACATGAATACAGGCGACTTATTTTGGCAAACGCCAGGGTTTTACCACACCCTAGGTTTTCCATACTTCCATAAAATGACCTTGATAAATGATGAAATTCACCTCAAAGGAAATGCGTATGTGAAAGGCTTCGGAGAGGTCAACAAAACCGTTATTCTTAATAAAATAGACGGGAAGGTATTGACCGTGCGATGAGTTTCCTAGTAAAAAAACAGTCACTTGTTTAAATCTTCTGCCACAGCAAAGACGTAGCACGTTCAGCCATCCCACAAAGCAGCCGCCTCAAACGTACCACGTCGAGTTTTTTGCTGCTTGCCAATCTCCTGAAATTTCAGCAATGGGTTCTATTTGCAGGCACTAAGGATCGTTGGCTTTAGCCGACGGTAAAAAAACAATTTGTCAATGACCTGATTTAATAACCCATCGGCTAAAGCCAACGATCCGTAATACCCTGCAAATGTTAGAGTTTCGTAGCTTTTTTTTATCCTCACGATTTGTTTTTTTCAAGTAGCTAAGAGGGAAAAGGAAGGAATTGAATGGAAGTAGTGTGTACAAGTAAACACTACTTCCATTTTGTTTAAGATTTTACTACATACCAGAAGACGGCAATTGACCTAAAAGCAAATGAAGGAAAAGTAAAATACTTATTATGTTTATAAAAGGAATTAATAAATAAAATATTAGCCCTAAGTCAAAATCAACTAAGCTATCTTCTTCCAATAAAAAAAAGACTGTATGAAAAACGCCTAACACCGTAAGAACAAACGTAGTATACAGCAAAACATCCCACATTCGCATCAAAATAGGTGCGTCGCTAAAAGCCGGAATATAGGGCGTGGCTACATTCAGGATAGAAAATAAGAAACTCGTTATTAAGAGTCCCTTGATGAATGGGTGGATAGTTTTCATGAGCAATTCCAATAATTATCACAGAATGTGCTTTACCTGTAATAATAACGATCAGGAACAAGTTAAATTATCGTAGTTAGTCGTTCATTTTCAGTAAAAGTAAAAATAATATGCCTTATGTTTTTATCCATGTATTTTAAATAAAACCACAAGCATTTTGCCATAAACAAAATCAGTAATAAAAAATAGTCCCGTGTTTTGGTTATCTAACCAAAACAAGTTTATCAAACTGGTTTTCATGAAGGGGGTCTTGCACCAAAGAATTGGTACATCGAAATCGTGATGTGGGTTGCCTTCTAAGGGGCTATCCTGAATTTAGTAGCTTACAAGTAAATTCTTGCTCGTTTTTGGCAAAAGTTGGTAGAGAATAGTTTCCCAAAGGAAAAACTCAGGAAATAGATCTCTCTACGCTATACTTTCTACCTTCTACGAAAATAGCCACTTTGGAATAGCTCTAGAAGTAAAACAGTTTCGGATCATAGGCTCACATACAAGTAACAGCCTGAATTGAACAATAGTTCCAAATCCCAAGCACTTTTATTCGTTTATTTTTGTACAATTATTACCTGATAAAAGGCTGATTCTCCATAATAAAATCAAAATATTATTGTTTTTAACTGTCACAAAACACACGCGTTTTTAAATATTTGATGCATCAGTTCATTTTCTGTACCTTTGGACTTCATCAAACCTTTTTATTCTCCATGAAAAATTCATTTTATCTAATTCTAGTCCTGTGTTTTTGTACCCTCCTTGGTACTATCAATACGCTACAAGCAGCTAAGGGAGCGTGGAAAAGTTCACCTAGCACCCAGCATGTTTTCGACTCCTCCCCTCCTCAAAAAGAACAACAGCGGAGGACTTCAATTCCAGCTCAAAATCCCTTCAAAAATAATCCATCAAGCCACCTCGCGGATCCTCCATCAACAGCGGATCAGCCTGCTTATGGCGAAAATCTAAAGGTCTTATCTTGGAATATCTATATGCTACCTTATTTTATCTTTCGACGAAGTCGCAAGATACAACGCGCACGGCAAATTGCCAACGAAATTAACAAAATGGATTACGATATCATCGTTTTTCAAGAAGCCTTCAAACGCCGCCCAAGAAGAGTGTTAAAACGAAAGCTTGCAGATAAATTTCCTTACCAATATGGCCCAGCAAATAAAAAATTTATAAGCCTCAAGACCAATAGCGGCCTAGTCGTTGTTAGCAATCGCCCCCTCCTTGAAAAAGGAAGTGTTCAATATGATGCTTGCAATAGTTGGGACTGTTTTGCCCGTAAAGGAGCCGTTATGTTTGAAGGCGAACACCAAGGCCATGCCTTCCAAATTGTCGGTACGCACACCAACGGAAACCCTAAAGAAATCAATCGTCATCAATTCCACATGTTATATGATGGCCTCCTAGCGCCCCACTACAAAGAAGGTGTCCCCCAAATCATTGTTGGAGACATGAACTGTTCTTATAGTAAAAAAGAAGACTACGAAGCCATGCTCCGCCTCCTAAAAGCAGAAGATACGCCCTTAACAGGAGAACGGCGGTATAGCAATTGGGAACAGTCTTCCATCATTGATTACATTCTTTTACGACGCAATGGCTCTTCCATCCAGCAAGTAAGCAAATCCATCACGCTTCTTGGCCCAGATTGGAATCCTAAAGGCGTAAAAAATCGAAATCTTGGGGGTATCGGCCTTTCGGATCATTACCCTGTAGAAATTGAGGTGAAATTTGAGTAAAAACACACGACGTAGTGTTTGGCCGAAAAATCGAAATTCTAAAGCTAGTGTCATCTTAACGCTGTGGGGATTGGCTTGTAGGGGGCTGCGGTCTCACGACTATACTGTAAACTATAATTCAAGGCTTTAACTAAGGCATAAGTTGTCAGGCCGAGGCTTTACACCAAGCCGCATCGTCTAGAAAGCAGCGTTTTCCGAAAAAGGCCAATTTTAGAGACAATGCAAAGATTTCACCATCTGAACAATGCGGAATGGTATAGCGCTTTTTTCGGTACGGCCTTACATATCGTTGGTTTTAACCAATAATACGTTTCTCTAAGTATATTTTTGAAAAAATCTTAGTTAATGCTTACTTTGTGGGCACGATCAAAAAATAGGATTCACAGCAAAACGATAACATGAATTTCTTCCATAAAATACTAATTGCCAACCGAGGCGAAATTGCTTTACGTATCATTCGTACTAGCCATGAAATGGGAATGAGCACGGTTGCCGTCTATTCTGACGCCGACCAAAACGCTCAATTTGTTAAAGCTGCTGATGAGGCTGTCCACATAGGTGGAAGCGCACCTTTAGAATCCTACCTGCACCAAGATCGCCTTATTGAAGCCGCAAAGCGAACAGGCGCACAAGCGATTCACCCTGGATATGGTTTCTTAGCAGAAAACGCCCAATTTGCGCAACGCTGTGAGGATGAAGGATTAACATTCATCGGGCCATCGGTAAAAGCGATTGAAGCTATGGGCGCAAAAATCAATGCCAAGGCAATTATGGAAGCGAATGGAGTACCGACTATTCCTGGCTATCGTGGTGAAGATCAAAGTATAAAACGCTTGGTGAAGGAAGCTCAACAAGTCGGATTTCCTTTGCTTGTAAAGGCTTCTGCTGGAGGTGGAGGAAAGGGAATGCGCATTGTCCGAAAAATCGAAGAGCTAGAAACAGCAATAGCTGGCGCAAAACGCGAAGCGAAATCCGCTTTTGGAGATGATTCTTTGTTGATTGAAAAATACTTCGAATCGGCAAAACACATTGAGGTCCAAATCATTGGTGACCAACAAGGAACTATTTTGCATTGTTTTGAACGGGAATGCTCCGTTCAAAGGCGTTTTCAAAAAATCATTGAAGAAGCTCCTTCCCCAACTCTTACGGCCGCTTCTCGCAAGGACATCTGCGAAGCCGCCGTTCGTGCTGCTCAATCCATTGACTATACTAATGCCGGCACGGTAGAATTCATTTATGATACAAAATCTGAACAGTTTTTCTTCTTAGAGGTAAATACGAGACTACAAGTAGAACATCCTGTCACCGAAGCTATTACAGGTATAGACTTGGTGCGATGGCAAATTTTAGTCGCACAAGGGTTGCCCTTGCCTATGAAACAAGAAGAACTTAGCATAAATGGCCATGCCTTAGAATGCCGTTTGTATGCGGAGGACGCTCAAGATGACTTCCGCCCTGCTACAGGAAAAATATTGCATTGGTCTACAGGAAAAACACCCAATGTTCGCTATGATTCTGGTGTAACAAGTGGTGATGACGTCAGTATTTTTTACGATCCAATGATCGCAAAAGTCATTACTCACGGTAGTTCTCGTATTGAGGCCATTCATCGGATGCTCAAAGCGTTGGGAGAATTAGCCTGCTTGGGCATAACGACCAATCGCCATTTTTTAAGAACCATATTAGAGGACTCTAATTTTATTCTCAATAAATTTGATACTCGATATATTGATAAAGAACTTGAACGCCTGAACAAACAGGATAATCCTTCAAATACTATCTTTGAATATTCAATAGCGGCTACTTTGTGGCAATGGAATAAACGTAGGGAGCAAAAGAACCTTCTTAAGGCCTTGCCAATTGGCTGGCGCAGTAATTTTTACAAAGCGCCTTCAGATGCTTATCAAGTTGATGAACAATTCCTTTCCGTCTCATATCATCACCTCCAAAACCATCGTTTTCAAATTAAAACAGGGGAGTTGGTCGCGGAGGTGCTTTTTGAATATGCTGATGAGCATGAAGTCGTTTATCGCATAGATGGCCATCGTAAAGCTTTCCAAATTGCTAAGAAAAATGAAGATTTTTATGTGCAAAGTGATGCTCAAGAAGCTCGAAAGCTTTCCTTAGTACCTCGTTTCCCAGCTCTTGAAGAAGAAAAAATCCCCGGAGGTTACAAAGCTCCCATGCCGGGAGAAGTGGTCAAAGTCCTTATTTCCCTAGGCGATACCGTGGAAGAAGGCGCTCCTCTCCTTGTCCTTAGCTCCATGAAAATGGAAAATACGATTTATGCCGACGAAGCCGGTACCGTAGAAGAGATATATGTCTCCGAAAAAGGATTCGTAGAAGCCGATACCCTACTCTTAAAAATGAAAACTTAGTAATAATTACGAGTAAGGAATTACGAATTAGGAGTACATCACTCCAATCTTTGTCTAAACAGTCAATTCGTAATTCGTAATTCGTAATTCTCAACTCATAAATCCATGTATTACAGCAAAGAACAGACTGCTACGCTAGCGACCCAAACCTTCGCTTATCTGAAAATAACGGATGAGGACAATGTGTTTCGCATTCGCTTAAATCGTCCGCACAAAAAAAATGCTTTATCACCTGTTTTGGTCAACGAATTAGCTTTTGCTTTGAATTATGCGAAGCAACATGATCATGTGAGAGTTGTAATTTTGGAGGCAGAAGGAACGGTTTTTTGCTCTGGCGCCGATCTCAAGGCTTTTATGGGCGTTACAGAACCTAATGACTCGACTATACCGCCCTTGTCAGAACAAGTACTCATCGGGGAGTTGTTCAACACCTTATACAAACCTTGTATTGCAAAAGTAGAGGGGCCTGCTTATGCTGGTGCTTTTTTGTTGCTGTGTGGTTGCACACATGTCTTTGCTGTAGAAGGGGTTAGCTTTGGTTTACCCGAAGTAAAGCGAGGTTTGTGGCCTATGCAAGTGATGGCGGGTCTGCTTCGCGTATTGCCTGCGCGTAAAGTCTTAGATTGGTGTATGCGAGGGTATAAGATGGATGCTCAAGAGGCTTATGATACAGGGTTCGTATCTCACCTTTCTTCCGCAGCTTCGATTGAAGAGGATATCCAAAAACTAGTAGCTGAAATCTGCTCCAACTCTCCTGCCGCTATTCGGCTAGGCTTAGAAGCTTTCCACCATATCCAAGGAGAAAGTACGAAGGAGCAACACGCTTACTTGCAAGAGATGTTGTTCAAATGCTTGCAAACAGATGATGCACAAGAAGGTATTATGGCTTTTCGCGAAAAGCGGAAACCGGTTTGGAAGTAGCTCTCTAAGAAAATTATCGTAAAATTGGTCATGAGGTAAGTAAGGGGCTATTAAGCGTTTAAAGTCCTTTATCATTATTTTCGAGCGTTTTATGGATTACACCTTCTAGGAAGTCCGCATACTTTTCATGGCCTGAATTGTTAAAATGGTTGGAGGAGTGCAATCCATCATAATCGGATTCATCAAATGCGGTTGTTTCTGGAAAGTAAGCTGTTATTTCTTTAAAATGCTCTTTGTATTTATCTGCTAAAACGTTATTCTTAACGGCTTCTTTTGGCGAAGGGATTAGAGTAGCAACAAAAGGTATCTTTTCAGCTTTACAAATTCCTTTTATAGCTTGTAGAAGTTTGTTCGTTTCCTTTTTTTCATCCCACTTCACCATATGGGATAGTTTAAATTTAAATTGACTTAATTTTTCTTTTCCTCCAAGGTAAAGTTTTGAACAAACTACTGATTTCCCTAATGCTAATTCTATAAAATTATCTCTATCTCCTTTTAAAGTATAGTGTTTTACATAAAAATTATAGGCTTCTTTAGGTGTTTTAAAATAAAAGCTCGGATAATTGGGCGAAAAAGCTGGAGGCGGGTTAGATGATAGCCACCTAAACCCCTTTATCGGATAGGTATTTGGCACATATGGCGTTACAGTTTTCTCATGAAAAACGACATCATTCCCCGTATAAAATACAAGGAGCACCAAGTCAGGTTTGACTATTTTGGCATATTTATCAATCAATAATTTATGAAGGTCTAAATCGGTATTTCCAATACCAAAATTCAGCATTATAAGTTCTTCATTTTTACGAAGTAAATTGACAAAGGTTTTTGAAAAAGGAAATGCACAACAGCCTTCTGTATAAGAATCCCCTACAACCATTATAAGTTTCTTATTATCGATTTTTCGAATGGAATCTAGCAGCTCCCAATCAAAGTCGAAGGGATTTCGATACCCTTCGTTGTTTACTTCAAATCCTTCAGGTATATGAGGACTATCAGGGATATAGGAATTTACACCAAGGGAATCAGCTCTAAATAATGGTTCGTAAATAACAGAATCCAATAAAACAAAATCTCCAGAAAGTGAACCTGGAAGCTCTCCCGAATATCGAAGTCCAATCTCTATGAAGGATAACAATATTAAAAATACGCCAAGTTGAATGAATCGCACTTTCATGGATCTAACATTTTAAGGTCATGAGAAAACAGCCTACTAATCCTTCTCAAAATACTTCAACACCACTTCTTCCCCGTCAAATACAGCGTACGAATTAAAATTCATCCATTCTCCTAAGTTGATGTAACGGCTTTCGCCATTTTTTAAGACCATATCCAAGGGCAAATGACGATGTCCAAAGATAAAAAAGTCGACAGGGACTTCGTCTAGCTTTTTGTTGGCATAGAGATAAAGCCATTCTTTTTCTTCTCCTAGGAATTCTTCTGGGAGTTTCATGTTTTTCTCTCGGCTTTTACCCGACCAAAACTGAGCTAAACCAACTCCAAAATCAGGATGCAACCAAGCGAAAAGCCATTGGCAAATAGGATTCGCAAACACTTTCTTAAGAAATTTATAGCCCTGATCTCCAGGCCCTAATCCATCACCATGACCAATAAAAAACTGCTTGCCTTTTAGTTCTCTTAGAATTGGTTTTCGGTAGATAGGAATATCCAATTCTTCTTCAAAATAACGGAACATCCACATATCATGATTCCCGATAAAGAAGTAAATGGGAATACCTGCATCCCGCAATTCTGCTAGTTTTCCCAGCAAACGTACATAGCCTTTCGGCACAACGGTCTTATACTCAAACCAAAAATCAAATACATCGCCCACTAAGTATATTTCCTCAGCATCATGCCGAATATACTCTAACCAACGGACGATACGTCGTTCCCGTTCGAGACTGCTTTTATGATTTGGTACGCCCAAATGAAAGTCAGATGCAAAGTAAATTTTTCCCATTAAGCACGAATTTACGAATTTTAGTTGTCATTAGAAGTCCTATAAGTTTAAGGATTAAATTTTTTGTTTTTGACAAACGTATATTTTCCGTTATGATGTAATCTCAAATCATTCGAAATTCGTATTTTAGCCATAATAACCTTATTTTCGCCTACATGCGACAACTTGTAATCAAAGCTGGCCCCAAAGCACTCAAAACTATACTCGAACGAGGACTGCGTCAAGAAGATGTAAGTATCGTAGCCGCAGCGGCTGGAGGTCCTCGATGGCTAATTTTATATGAATTGGACAAATTCATCTTTGGCGATTGGCTTTTAAACAAGCATAAAGCCATAGATTATATCGGTGCTTCTGCTGGTGCTTGGCGTATGGCTTGTGCCGTACAAGATCAGCCAGTCCAAGCCCTCGAAAAACTCTACCATTATTATGTTCATCAACGTTATCCAGAAATGCCTGACCCCAAGGAGGTTTCCGATAAATGTCGAGTTATCATTCAACAACTTTTGGGGAAAACAGGAGCCAATGAAATCCTCAATAGTCCTAATAAAAGACTCCACGTACTAACGAATATCGCCAAATTCGACTATGCTAGAAAATCGTTGAAATTCAACTTATTAAAAACGGCTTTGGGGAATCTGTTTTCACGAAAAAACCTAAATCGCTATTTTGATCGTTGTGTTTTTTCTACTAGAAATGAAGCCTTAATTGATACACCAAAAGATCACATGACCACTAGGCATAAAAGTTTAAATGGTCAGAATATAGAAAATGCGCTCCTTGCCTCTGGTGCTATTCCTACGGTTATCGAACCGATTTTTAATATAATCGGGGAAGAAGAGGTCCATTTTGACGGCGGTCTAATTGATTATCACTTAGATATACCTTACAAAAATCCCTCTGAGGGCTTGGTACTTTATCCCCATTTTATGAGCCGTATTATTCCTGGCTGGTTGGACAAGCATCTTTTTTATAGAAAAACGGAAAAAGCCTACCACGAAAACACGGTACTCATCTATCCTTCCGAAGATTTCATTCAGTCTTTACCTAGAAAACAAATCCCTGCAAGACAAGATTTTAAGTTTTATTTTCAACGAGATGATGAACGCATCGCTTATTGGCAAGATATAACGGAACGTTCGAAAGTACTCGTCAAAGAGTTTCAAAAACTGCTTGCTTTGGATAGCTTGGAAGGGCATGTCGTTCCTCTTTGAGCAATGAAGCACGTAAGATGCCTAGGACTCTACTCGAACTAACATAGTATAACTCTTCAAAAAATCTATTATCTTTGAAACTTGATGATTCAAAAATAGAATAGTTCTCCCATGAAAAAATATTTAACCTTATTTAGCGTTCTACTTATAATCGGTTTCCATGCAAATGCACAGGACGACGCCGATGCCTTCAAAATCAAAGAAATATTTGAAGTAGCGATGACCAAAGGGGAATGCTATGAAAATTTACGTTTTTTGACCAAAAAAGTAGGCCCAAGATTAAGTGGTACGACGGGTGCCGCAGCAGCGGTAGAGTATGGACGCCAATCTTTCCATAAAATGGGATTCGATTCGGTGTGGCTACAACCTTGTATGGTTCCACATTGGGAGCGTGGTGCGCAAGAATCAGCAAGCATAGTGGCTTCTCAAACCATCGGCACTTACCAATTGAATGCCATAGCTTTAGGAGGTTCTGGAGGCAGTGGTTTGGTCGGGGTAACGGCGCCTGTTGTCGAAGTAAAAAGCTTAGATGAAGCGAAGGAATTAGGCAGTAAGCTTAAGGGAAAAATTGTTTTCTATAATCGTCCAATGGATCCGACACAGTTCAGTACCTTCGCAGCCTATGGAGGTGCTGTAGATCAACGTGTTTGGGGACCGAAAATCGCTGCACAATTTGGCGCTGTAGGTGCGGTAGTTCGTTCGATGACGACAAGATTGGATGATGTGCCTCACACAGGTTCGACCGTTTTCAACGAAGGCGTAGAGCCTATTCCAGCCATAGCCATTAGTACTAGAGATGCGAATTTACTAAGTGAAGTCCTTAAAAAGGAAGCCGTTAGGATTAACATTCGAACGTTTTGCGAGTGGTTACCCAAAGAGCCTTCTTTCAATGTAGTAGGAGAAATTAAGGGAAGTGAATTTCCTGATGAAATCATTTTGGTTGGTGGCCATTTGGATTCTTGGGATGTCAATGAGGGGGCACATGATGATGGTTCAGGTGTAGTACAAGCCTTAGAAGTGATCAATATTTTTAAACAATTGGGCATTCGCCCTAAGCGAACGATACGTTGCGTTTGGTTTATGAATGAAGAAAATGGACAAGCGGGAGCGATTGCTTATGCAGATTGGTCGAACGGCATTCCTGAAAATCATATTGCTGCCATAGAATCTGATCGTGGTGGCTTCACCCCTAGAGGATTTACCTCAGAAGGCGACGAAAGTACTTACTTGAAAAACTTTAAACGTGTAAAAGCCTGGGAATCTCTACTTGCTCCTTACCATCTTCGTATTGGAAAAGGAGGTAGTGGTGCAGATATTTCTAGGCTAAAGCCTCAAAAAGGTATCCTTTTCGGCTTACAACCTGATTCTCAACGCTATTTCGATTTTCACCATGCGCCAAATGATGTGTTTGAAAACGTCAATCAACGTGAATTGGAGCTCGGCGCCGCTTCTATGGCAGCCCTTGTCTATCTTTTAGATAAGTATGGGCTTTAAGGAAATAAGATGTAAGAAATAAGAAGTATGATGCTTACTATTTGCTAGCAAATAATAATTCATGCCATGAAGGTTTCATACATCATATTTCATACATCTTACATCATACTTCATACATTTTATATTATAATGTCAAGAACTTTATTTTTTACTTCTTTAGCCTTTCTTTTTCTACTAACTGCTTGTGAAGAAACCGTCTATACGCCTAAGCCTAGAGGTTATCCGCGCATCAATTTCCCCGAGCGTGTTTACGAGCAATTTAGTACGGACTACTGTGCATTTTCTTTCGAAAAACCGAAGTATGCTGTCCTAGAGCAAGACACTTCTTTTTTTGGTGATAAACCTGAGTCCCCTTGCTGGTTCAACCTGAATATTCCTTCACTAAATGCTCAAATTCACTGTACTTACAAGGAAATTGACAAAGAAAACAGCCTAGTCGATTTAGTAAATGATTCGTATACTTTTGCGAATAAGCACAACGTCAAAGCGGAGTATATTGATGACTATTTCATTCAGAAACCCAATAAAGTCTACTGCCGTATTCTAGAAATTGAAGGCGAGGTCGCTTCTCCTTTCCAGTTTTATTTGACGGATAGCACAGCACATTTCCTAAGAGGTTCGCTTTACTTCAAGAACCAGCCTCGCCGCGATTCGCTCGCTCCAGCGATTGCCTTTGTAGAGGAAGATATTTTGAAGATGATCAATACCTTTGAATGGAAAAAGTAAAATAGTGGGTAGGAAATGTTTCCGTAATCCCTGAGCTCTATGAGTCTTTAGGAATTAAAAAAATACGATTTATGATGTAAGATGTATGAAACCCTCATGACGTAAATTATTATTTGCTAGCAAATAATAAACATCATACTTCTCAAATCTTACATCATATTTTGATTCGGAGTGACCTCAAGGTTTTATTTACAAAGAATTAATAATCAAACTCCAGCGAAAAACTTTGATGAAGAGAAAAATCATAGCTCTCTGCCCTAAAAAAAAGGCCCATCCACACGAATGTGGACAGACCTTGAAATGATCAATTGTGATTGATATCATCAGAAGAATAAATTATTCTCCTTTCTTTTTCGGTGTGAAGATCTTAGTATACTTGATATAAATGGCTTCTTTGAATTGAGCACCACTTTGTTCAACTTTATTAAAGGTTCCTGTATCAGGATTCCAGTCTTGAGATACTTTTTGATTAAAATCATAATCTAAAGCAGTCGCAATACCAGCAGATAGACCATCAAAGATTTTGAAATCTAGTGCTGTCAACCATTGAACAACAGGAAGGTTTTTGCCTCCATCTTTTCCACCTAAGTAGTTATAGAAAAGGTAAAGAGAAGAATTCAACAAAATTCTGTCTTTAGCAAAGCTATTTTTATAACCAGCTTTAACAGCAGCTCCAAGCTGAAAATCTACATTGTCAAAATCACCAGGAGCTCTCCATGGATTTCCTAAGGCTCCTTCAAAAGTATCTGCTAGGTAATCGTCAGCAACGATAAGCAAACGTAAGGAAGCAGGGGAAAGTAATACAAAGAAATGATCATCCGGCTTATATTCAATACCAGGTAAAAGTCTAAAATCACCTGGAGATAAAAATCTAGAAATCAGATTTTGTTGATCACCAGAAGCTAGGATAAAATCACCAACTCTGTAAGACTTCATTAATTGACTTTCCAACATAGCCTCTGTAGCAACATACCACTTGTAGTCAGAGGTAATAGCATAAGCAGGCTTAGTAGCTAAACGCAAAACATCCGAAGTCTTTTGAAATGGATTTCCTGTAATTTTGTTTCGCTTACCAAATCGAGTGAAACCTAATTCTAAGGCTCCAGCATTGTCCCATACAAATCTGTCTTTACGGTAAGTAGCAGCCGTGTTAATCAAACCACCAAAGCCTAGTTTATCTTGGCCAGCACTGGCTCTAGGATTGATGAATACTAACTGGCCCATGTCCAATCCTAATCCGGTAGAAACCGTCCACCCGTTCTCATATTTTGCAAGTACATCCTTGTCTTTAAGCTTCTCCTTCTTGTCTTCTTGAGCAAAAATACTAGCAGAAATAAAGACGACAAGGAACGTCAATAGTGCAAACTTTTTCATCATTATAGTTCGTGTTTTAAAAAAAATATAGTCTCAGGTTCTAAAAAATAGCTATAAAAATAAAGATAGAAATAGACAAAAACATTAGTTCTTATTAAAGAGTTCTACCTTTTCATTCGTCAGTTTTCCAAGAGGAATAATAATCATACTATCCTCTGTTTTAAGGGTTAAAGAGTTACCGTCCATAGCGGTGACTACACCTCTAACATTACCTACCCCAATCTCGTCTCCCTCTTTAAATTTACTTTTGATATAAAGACCTCCTAGTAAGTTGGCCATAATATCTCTTGAGGCAAAACCATAACCGATAGCGAAGGCGAAAACAATACCTCCTAGTATAAGCGAAAGATTAGCCGTCAAAAAATCTGTATTGATTTCGGCTTGTTTCATCGCCATCAACACCACATTAATCAACAAAAAGTAAAATAGGAATCCACTAATTACGACTGAACCAGGGATGTTAAGTGCTTGGCAAGAGTTTCGAACAACAACACGTAATCCTTCAGCAATAAAAACACCAATAGCAACAACCACAAGAGCAGAAACCAACTTAGGAACGTATACAATCAAATCTGCTATCAGATTCGATACAACAGCCAAGCCTAAGTAATCTGCTGCAACAGATAAAAATACAAAAAGGATAATGTAGTACAACAACTTGGAGACCAAGGTACTAGGCACTATCTTAATATTTGCCTTATGTATGATATCTATCTCATGTAATTTATCGGCCAAGGCATCAATACCAATCGTAGTCAGTAGTTTTTTGACAATACTTGCTACCGTTTTGGCAATAAGCCATCCGATAAATAGAATGAATAATACCGTTAGTATACTCATCCCCATTTGTAAAAAGTGTTCTGAGTGTTCTTTTATAAGTGTGAGAATTAACTCCATAACGTAATTTTTTAAGCAATAGTAAATTGTGGAAAACTACTAAGAGAAGACTCCAACAAGTCTAATAAACACTGAAAAGAATCAAATACCTTTTGTTTGAGGGGGCTAAGGTGTTTTGCGATTTTCAATATCTTGATGATTTATTTCATCACTTAGGTAGTAGGTTATCAATAGTTCAATATTGTTACATAAACAATGCTTCTTTAGTAAAAGAGAGGCCCTTCAAGTACATAATTCTCTCTAAAACAAAAAACTACCGAACTTCGAACTCATCTTTTACGAGTGAAGTTTGGTAAACACTGTAGAAACCAAGCAAATTTGTCTCTACGTTTCTAAAAATAGTTTTTGCGAATCGGGTAGTCTAAGGAGTTAAATAATTAAAACATTCAACTTTCATCATCACTTTTGTCTCCAAAGCATTGAGCCATACCCAAAAAAACTTGACCTGTATTAGTTACATACAGCTCCATAAACTCTCCTACGATTCGAAGGAAAGATAAATTTCCTTGTAAATCGGACCTAATGCTAGGCGGAGCTATAATCTTTTCTTTATTTTCCATATACAAGGAATATTTTTTTAAAAAACAGGGAACTTATGACAAAAAATCTGTCCCTTATCCATAAATAACATTAATTTATAATATTGAGCTGCGGGGCTCTAATAAATTAACGAAAACCATAAGTAATTGACAATCAGAAATCAAACAGCTTTTCGGTTTGAGTTCTCCTTCTACTCATCGAATTATTTTCCATTTAGACGCAAGAAACTCAGGGGGTCACATCATTCATTTGGATATTGTGACTTATATTTTTCACGAGCTTTATGCTTTGCCCGTTTTAGTTTCATTTTAATAGCGCTTTCCGATTTCTTAAAAATAGTACTGATCTCTTTAATCGATAGCCCTTCTCTGTACTTCATAAGCAAAACCATTTTGTCATCTTCGGGCAAAAGCTCTAGGATCGTCTTTAATCGTTCGTATTCCATTTCCACTATCATCGTATCACTCACTTCTTCCACAACATCCTCTTTGCCAGCATCTTCATCTGTCAAAATAGTGTTCTCTTTCTTCTTTCTTCGAATAGTGTCAATACAATAGTTGTAAGTAATAGAATATACCCATGTAGAAAATTGTGATTTGCGATTGAATTTGGTGAGATTCAAGAAAATCTTGAGGAAGATATCTTGCGTAGCATCCTGGGCTGCTGTTTCGTTTTTAAGCAAAGACAGGCACTTGCCATATATTTTGTTGATATACTTATTGTATAGCAAGCCAAAATAATACTGACTTTGAGTTTCGATATACAAATCGATCAACTCATTGTCTTTCATTTTTTTTGTTGTCTGCTCTTTCAATTCTCAATAGATTGTGACGGTCAATATGATGTAAACCGCTATTTAGACGTAAAAATACCAAATAGTTACTTATCGATATTAACAAATTCGATTTTTCTCTTTTCGAAATCTGTTTTAAGCTTGATTCTAGTAAACATCTACACTGATTTTTTGCCTATACGTTGATACTCGAAAATTTAGTTTTAGTTGCATTTTGAGCCCTTTTATTTTGAAACGAAGAACTAAATTCAAAAACAAAAGGTACTGAGGATAAGACTTCTACAAAAGCATTTGGACGCACCAATTTTAGCTATACTGAATTCGCCTTACTTGATAAAACAACAAAATTGTCCTATTTGGAAGCTAATCCACCCCACATTCACTATTGAACGAAAATCACAAAATACAAGATAAAACTAATCAATAGATTAAAAAGTAAAAATAATTATACACTAATCATCTAGTTTGATAGGACTTCATTAATTTCTCATGAGTGAAATTCTGCGCAAAAATAGCAGGATATTAAAACCGTTTTTGATTTCGCTCAATTTTAGTACTTCTTGTAATCCGCGATACTTTAACTGCTTTCTCGCATTGAAGATCTCTGACAAAAAGGTCAAATAGTTGAAAAAAACTGTTATTTTCGCTCACAGTTGCTTATTTAACTATTCATAACCATGAACCAACATAAAAACCTAGGGCGTAATGTCGTCGTTATTGATGGAATGCGCACCCCTTTTCTTAAAGCAGGAACGGATTACAGTGATTTGATGGGCTACCAACTTGGCGCCATGGCCATCAAAGGCTTACTTGAAAAAACAGGTGTAGATAAGAATGATATTGACCGCTTAGTAATGGGTACGACCGTCCACCAAATGGCGACGTCTAATGTTGCTAGAGAATGCCTCTTAGCAGCAGGTTTGCCGGACAAAATCCCTGCAAATACGGTTACTATGGCTTGTATATCTGCTAATATGGCCATCAGTACAGCAGCCGACCTAATACGATTGGGGCATGCCGATGTGGTCATTGCTGGAGGCACCGATAGTGTTTCTGACACACCAATTGGCTTTAAGAAAAAAATGAGGAAAAAGTTGTTTAGGGCCCAAAAGCTGAAAACAACTATGGATATGATCAAGTTTGCGCTAGGACTTCGTCCTTCTGATTTTGCTCCTGAGCGTCCTTCTATTACAGAGTTTTCTACAGGATTAACCATGGGGCAAGATTGCGACCGACTAGCGGCTAGAATAGGCGTAACCCGCGAAGAACAAGATAGTTTTGCCGCTCGTTCTCATCAACTTTCTGCCTTGGCTGCGGAGTCTGGTCTTTTAGATGCCGAAATTGTACCTGCCGAAATTCCACCAAAGTTCAAAGCTGTTAGCAAAGATAATGGAGTACGTGGAAATACTACGACTGAGAAATTAGCAAAGTTAAGACCTGCATTTTATAAAAAACATGGAACGATAACAGCAGGAAATGCTTCCTTTCTCACCGATGGGGCTGCTGTCGTGCTCTTAATGTCAGAAGAAAAAGCCAAAGAATTGGGCATTCAGCCTAAGGCTAAAATTCGTCATTATACCTTTACAGCACATGATCCCAAAACGGATTTGCTACTAGGGCCAGCCTTCGCTATTCCTAAAGTTTTGCAAGAGGAAGGTCTTTCACTTGAAGATATGGATGTGATTGAATTGCATGAAGCTTTTGCCGCACAAGTCTTGTCCGTCATCAAATGCCTTGAGTCCGATGAGTTTGGTACTCAGCATCTTGGCTTGCCTGGGAAATTTGGAGAAGTGCCTTTAGAAAAGCTCAACAGATGGGGTGGCTCCTTGAGTTTGGGACATCCATTCGGCGCTACGGGTGCTAGATTGGTGACTACCGCTGCAAACCGATTACATGAGGAAAATGGCCAATTAGCTATCCTTGCCGCTTGTGCAGGAGGAGCGCACGGCCACGCCATGATATTAGAACGTATGTAGATTTATAGCTGTAACGTCAAATACGCAATAAGGATCATTCCTAATTTAATGTCGTT